>JBHIDV010000060.1:0-10562 GCA_046760285.1 Sedimentisphaerales bacterium | reverse complement strand
GTCATTGCGAGGAGCGTAGCGACGAAGCAATCTCATTTTGTTAGAAGTTCTAAAAAAGGAGATGATATGCCACGTATAGTTGGTGTTGATATTCCCAATAATAAAGCTATATGGGTTTCATTGACCTACATTACTGGCATAGGTAAATATACCTCGGAACAAATCTTAAAAGAAGCCAGGATTGACAAAAGCACAAAGGCTGGCCAACTTAGCGAAGACGAGCTTAGCCGGATAACTCAGATTATCGACCGCAATTACGTCATAGGCGGTCAGCTCCGCAGGCAGGTTGCTCAAAATATTGCTCGGTTGCGTGATATAAGCTGTTACCGAGGTATTCGCCACCGCAAGGGCCTGCCTGTTCGTGGTCAGTGTACTCAAAGCAACGCCCGCACTCGCAAAGGGCCAAGAAAAACGGTCGCAGGTAAGAAGGGCGTGAAGGAAAAACGTTAATTGCAAATCGCCACAGGTGATTAGCGAAGGCACAGGGTTCCCCAAACGCAATGAACCGCGTTTGGGGGCCTCGACAAAATACGGTAAGAATGATGGCAAAAAGTGCAAAACGAAAAGTTAGAAAAAATATTGCCCGAGCTATTGTGCACATAAAAGCGACGTTCAATAATACGTTAATTACGGTTACGGACTCGAATGGTGACACAATTTGCTCCAGGTCTGCGGGATGTGTGGGCTTTAAGGGCTCTCGCAAAAGTACGCCTTTTGCTGCTCAACAGGCCGCACAAAGTTGCGCCAATGCCGCTAAGCGTAATGGCGTGCGGGAAGTCGAAATTAAGGTTAAAGGGCCTGGTTCAGGTCGCGAATCGGCTATCTCGGCCTTGCAGCAAGCCGGACTACGTATCACATCGATAGAGGATGTCACGCCTATTCCGCATAATGGCTGTAGAGCACCAAAGCGAAGAAGAGTGTAAAAAGATAAAAAAATCGCAAATGGCAAATCGCGGCAGGCGATAAGTGATTAGCAATGTAGCTTTTGGAGATGAATAAAAAGAATGGGACGATACCTTGGTCCATCTTGTAGATTATGCCGTCGAGAAGGGATGAAGCTGTTCCTAAAAGGCATCAAATGTGAGACGGCTAAATGTCAGATAGAAAGGAGACAACGTAGTTTGGCGCCCGGTATGCACCGTTGGCAGAGAGTAAGAGCAAGTGAATACGCTATTCGGCTGCGTGAAAAACAAAAGGTCAAGAGGTACTACGGAGTTTTGGAGCGGCAGTTTATGAGATATTTCCATCAGGCCGAGCGGTTAAAAGGTAATACTGGCGAAACCCTGCTGCAATTATTGGAAAGACGCTTGGATAATGTGGTATATAAATTAAATTTTGTCCCCTCCCGCAAAGCAGCAAGACAGCTTATTTCTCATGGTCATATTTATGTGAACGGTCATAAAGTTGACATCAGCAATTATTCTATAAAAATCGGTGACAAGATAACAGTGAAAGATTCCGAAAAGAGCGTCAAAAAAGTAAGGCAACAGATAGAAAGTAACCCCAATTTCACTATCCAGAGTTGGTTGCAATTGGACCGTGAAAAACCCCAAGCTACTATTGTGGCATTGCCCAGCCGAGCTGATGTCCAGATTCCTGTCCAAGAGCAGTTGGTGGTGGAATTTTGTTCGAGATAGCGGTGTGGAAATGTAAGAACTAAATCACAGCGTAAAGCTCAAAAAGGAACTGAAAGAAATTTTTCCTTTTTATATATAAATTTTGATATTTGGATTTTGACCGGAGGCCTATATGCGAGTAACATGGCGTGGTTTAGAGTTGCCCACTCGTGTGGAACGGGACACGACAGTATCAACTGATAAGTATAGTCGGTTCTTTATTGAGCCATTCGAGCGGGGCTTTGGCACCACTATCGGTAATAGCCTAAGACGTGTATTGCTTTCCTCTTTGGAAGGTAGTACCGTAACGTCCATCAAAATAGCAGGCGTCGACCACGAGTTCACCTCCATAAGTGGGGTGATGGAGGATACCACAGATATCGTTTTGAATGTCAAGAATCTTGTCGTGCGGCTCCAGGACGAAGGCCCGAAGATAATGAAGGTCTCGGCAGACAAAGCCGGGCTCATAACCGCAGCTGATATCGTTGCCCCGCCTGCCATAGAAGTCATAAACAAAGATATGGTGTTGGCTACATTGACCGAAGATGTAAATTTCGAAATGGAAATGGTAGTGGAGAACGGCAGAGGTTATGTGCCAGCCGCTGAACGAATTGCTGCTGCTGATAGATTCGACCAGGAAATCGGAAGAATACTCCTGGACGCGGTATATTCACCGGTTACGAGAGTTCGCTATACCACCGAAAACACCCGTGTAGGCCAGCGGACAAATTATGACAGGCTGATTTTGGAGATTTGGACGAATGGAGCAATCAGTCCTGAAATGGCGTTAGTAGAGGCCGCCAAGATATTGCGAAAGCACATCAATCCCTTCGTGCAATATTTTGAAATTGGAGAAGAAATCGTCGCCGGTCCAGTGGCTGAAGAAGCAGAACAAGAGGCAATTGATGAGGAATTAGTCAAAAAATTAAGTACTCCCATTGTCGAATTGGAACTGTCGGTCAGAGCCAGTAACTGTCTTGAATCAGTGAAAGTCGAAACGGTTGGCCAGTTGGTTCAAATGACAGATGCTGATTTGCTGAAGATTCGCAGCTTTGGTAAAACTTCTCTGCGAGAAATCAAAAGAAAGCTTGCTGATATAGGCTTGTCTTTAGGAATGAAGGTCTAAGAGTGAGGAACTTAACATATGCGTCATAAAGTAGCAGGGCGTCGTTTAAGTCGGACCAGCCAGCACCGGTTGGCTTTGCGGCGAAATTTAGTCGCGCAACTATTTGAGCACGAAACGATTTCGACGACTGTTGCAAAAGCCAAGGAGACAAAAGCCTTCGCTGAAAAATTGATTACGCTGGCCAAGCAGGGAACATTGCAGAGTAGAAGACGGGCCATTGCTTTACTTGGTGACCGTGACATCATAGGTTACCAAGACAACAAAGCAGTTAAAAAAGGTACGGTAATTGGAAAATTGTTTAGTGAACTTGGGCCCCGATACCTCGACAGACCAGGTGGTTATACAAGAATTATCCCTCTGTCCTTGAGAAGGTTAGGTGATAATAGTCCGCTGGTCTTGCTGCAACTGATAGGCCCCGATGAGAGCCCCCAAAAACAAGCCAAAGAGGCAACCAGAAACAGTAGCTCGGCAGGTGAATCCAATCGCTCGCAGTAACATACTATTTAGAGGAAATCCTTAGAATGAATGTAGATGATTGTGTCTTTTGTAAGATGGTAGCTGGGCAGATTCCGGTTACAAAGATTTACGAAGATGACGTCGTTCTCAGTTTTTTGGATATTAGTCCTATAAGTGATGGGCATACATTGGTAATTCCCAGGCAGCACTTTGAAAAATTACACGATTGTCCCTCTGAGCTTTTAGGCCAGGTTGGTTCCCGGCTGGGAAAAATTGCTAAGGCCGTAGCTGTAGGGATGAATTCTGACGGCTATAATGTATTGTGCAATAATGGTAGGGCAGCCGGGCAACTGGTAGGACATTTGCATTTTCATATAATCCCTCGTGATACCGGCGATGGTCTATTTGACCGTTGGCCTTCTTATAAATATCAGCAGGGCAAAATAGAGGCAATTGCCGTCCAAATTCGCGAAAACTTATAATTTGGTTTTATTGGTCTTGAACAATTCATTTTCTGTGGTATATATATTAAAGTTGCCGCGGGGTAGAGCAGTCCGGTAGCTCGTCGGGCCCATAACCCGGAGGTCGCAGGTTCGAATCCTGCCCCCGCTATTGAGCTAAGTGAAGCAGACGCAACGGCTCACGTGTGGCTGCCTCTTAGCGTATCTGGGATGAATGACACAGGAATGATTTTTCACAAATCTTTTAATTTCAGAGGCTTGTAAAGTGGGCGGTACAGGACTTGAACCTGTGACCTCCTGCGTGTCGAGCAGGCGCTCTGGCCACCTGAGCTAACCGCCCATCAACTAACTTTGTATCTACAGTATGGCTAAATAAACTCAAAAATCAAGAACTTTTATACAAAATCTCAGCCCTAAAAAACTTTCAAACTGATGATGGAAAATACTTGGCAGGACTTTTGAGCCGGATATATAAGATTCGATACTAAGAGAAGCTACAACCCCGCACCAATTATACTTCGGCGAAAGACCAAGACTTGGATGAGACGGAGAACATTGACACCGGTTCAATTGGTGCAGGGTCACTCTAAATTTTTTCTAATCACCACTGCTGCTGAAAGCGTTCGTTGCATCTGCCGAGGCGGACCACTTTGAACCGTCATAGAAATCTGAACGCTCTTGCAATCCGAGCCATCATCCGTAGGGTTCTTAATGAAACTCACCGAGATAACATTTTCGCAAAGCACATACTCCTGGCTGTCGCTGTTAGTTATCAGGTAAAGCTTATTATCCGTGCTTCTAAACTCGTAAGTTATATCTTGGCCGTCAGAGGTAAAAAAGCTGCATTCGTTGTTCGGTGCATTGGGGTCAATCCAATATCCCGTCCGAAGTTGGCTGGTTATTCGAAACAATGCCTGCCGAGCGTTATTGATGGTTTTGAAGATGTCTTCGTTTTCCCGGTAATTTATAATGGAGGCGTTAAAAGCCACCGCCACTGCGGCAAGCAGTACGCTTGATATTACCAAAACAAGTAGCAACTCGGCTATGCTAAAACCATGATTTTTATTTTCGATTTTCAATTTTCAATCTGCAATCGTAAATCGTAAATTGCTTCATTAGTATCGGGCTCGAATCCAGCTTGTAGAACTGATTTCTTCAGCATTCAAGAAAACCTTTACCGTTACTCTAATAAAGTGACTGCTATGGTCGCTTACCACCTGCTGGAAATCCGTAGGATTAACATTTTCCACAACTGTCTGCTGACTGAATGCAGCAAAATCATTCAGTGATTCTCTGTTGGCATTAATTGGTGGAGAAAAACTGGCACCATCAAAATCATCCAAATCGTCATAATCAGCCAGGCTTGTTTCTTCCGGGCCAAATGTAGCGGTACCGCTCTGAGGGTCGATGACCGGCAGCAAGGCGGTAAGTTCCCTTATCTGCTCCAGGAGAAATTCAGCGGTGGATAAATCTGTTCCGGCACTGTTGGCTATGGTGAATGAATTGCTGGCTATAACCAGAGCCGTAATCGCAAGACCTACCAATACTACTGCAATTAACACCTCGATAAGTGAAAAACCAGCTTTTTTCATTTGCGATTTCCAATTTTCAATTTACGATTTTTACACATGGATTTACACAGGTCTTAAATTTTCAATCGGCAATCGTAAATCGACAATCGTTTTTATTTGCCCATAACAACGTGGGACATCTTGAATATCGGCAGAATGATACTCATGGCAATAAAACCTACCAGAACACCCATCATGACTATCATTATAGGTTCTATCATTGACGTAACTGCTTTAATAACAGCTTTGAGCTCTCTGGCGTAATAGTTGGAAATGTCTCTGAGCACGTCACCTATATTGCCCGAATCTTCGCCGCTTCTTATCATCTGTACCACGTTGGTCGGCATCAGACCATATGGACTGAGACTGGAGGCAATTTTTTTGCCCTGACGGACCTCTTCATAGACACCGAGCCACATATTTCTATAAAGCACATTTCCCGCTATCTGTGCGGTTATCGAAATGGTATTGAGAATGGGCACGCCTGCTCTGGTCAGTACGCCCATGGTGTGTAGGCTCCTGGTTATATAAAGACTGCGGCACAGGGTTTTTATAAGAGGCAACACCAGCTTGGTCTTATCCCACCACAGCCGGCCGGAATGGGTGTTGATAAAGTACCAAAATCCCCATATTGAAGCACCGATAGCTGGTAAAATTAGGAACCAGCAACCACGCAAAAACGCGCTGGTAGCCATCAAGACTTTAGTGGGCGTAGGCAACAGATGTTCCTTTCCGGCGAATATCGCGGTGAACCTGGGTAAAACAAAACACAGCAGGAAAATAGTCACTGCTATCGCCATAACCGCTATGATAATCGGATAAACCATAGCACCTTTAACCTGGGAGCGGGTTTCAGCCTCCTGGTCGAGATACTCCGCTAATTTTTGCAGCATATCGCTTAGCGAGCCGGAAATTTCTGCTGCAGCCACCATATTTATATAAAGATTGCTGAATATTTGTGGATGTTCCGCCAGCGCCTGGGAAAAACTCTGTCCAGCCTCGATACACCCTTTTAGTTCGCTGATGACCTTTCTAAATTTTTGGTTCTCTATCTGCTGGCCTATCGATTCCAGCGAATCCTGAAGGCTTATGCCCGCTCGGATCATAACGGCAAGCTGATTTGTAAAATTTAGGATATCCTTTTTGCTCGGCCCAAATTCAAGTTTGAAATTCTGTATCTTTTGCCATGCCGTAGCCTCAGAACCTAAACATTTAGCCCCGTGTTTGGGACTCCCCTTTGAGGGAACCCTTGTACGCGGTCTCTGATGATTTTCTTCAACTGCGGTTGAACCTGCATCATTTCGTGAATATTCGTTTAACATATATTTTATGCCTTACTTTTCCGCACTTACTGCGCCCGCTGGCTGGACAGCTTGAGACTTACCCCGCTCCAATTGAAGTCAAGCCACCACGTCCGACCTACCCAGCGAGCTTTGAGCTTGCGGCTTCGGACAATTGGTGCGGGGCAAGCATCTTTTCCATCCTGCCGGGATTGCTGGAGCGGGCGATTGCCTCCTCTCTATCTATGTAACCTTTGGAATACATCTCGGCAATGCTATTATCTAAATTCTGCATACCCAATCTGCGAGAGGTCTCAATAATATTTGGTATTTCGTAGATTCTATTCTCACGAATACAACTTCTGGCTGCCGAGGTGCACAACAATATTTCCGTACCTGGTATCATCCCCGGCTTATCTATCCGCTTGAACAATGTCTGGCAGATAACCGCCTGCAAGGTGTTAGCAAGCATAGCCCGAATCTGATTCTGCTGATTAGCAGGATAAATATCTATGATACGCTCAACAGTTTGGGGGGCATTGATGGTGTGCAGTGTGCTGAAGACCAGGTGTCCTGTTTCAGCAGCAGTAATAGTAAAACTGGTAGTTTCCAGGTCTCTCATTTCCCCCACCATAATGATATCGGGGTCCTGGCGTAGTACGTGCCTCAGTCCTGTGGCAAAATCCGGACAATCAGAACCGACTTCACGTTGTTCTATCATACTGTTTTCGTTCTCAATCAGATATTCAATGGGGTCTTCCAATGTAATTATGCGTTTGCCGTACTTTGAGTTTATCACTCCTATCATTGCCGCAAGGGTGGTGCTTTTGCCGGAGCCGGTATGGCCAGTTACCAGCACCAAACCTCTCGGCAGGTCCGTCAGCTCTTTAACTATTGCTGGCAGGTGCAAATCGTCTATCAAAGGAATCTCATTGGGAATGACCCTAAATGATATGGCAATTGTTTCCCGCTGATAATGAGCGTTGACGCGGAACCTATGGCCATCATCGAGGGTGGTCGAGAAATCAAAATCTCTATTTTCTTGGAATTTTTTGAATCTGTCCGGCCCCACCATGGCCAGAACCATCTCTTTAGCATCTTCATCGCTGACCGCAGGAAAAGCCATAGGGATCAATTCGGTATTCTTTCGCAGTATCGGCGGCATCCCAACGTTAATATGCACATCGCTGGCCTGGTTTTCTACCGCCACCGCTAATATTGTTTTTACATCTACCATATCAACATTCCTTTAGAAACACGTCCCTGATTTCACACTGATTTACTCGATATTTTCCACGAAGACTTCCTCTTCATTCTGGCCATACACTTCGGTCACGCGTAGCACTTCTTCTATAGTGGTCAGTCCTTGCTTTACCTTACCAATTCCATCATCAAACAGACTCGGCTGGCCACTTTCGTGAAACGCACGTCGCATATTATTAACTGAAGGGTCTTTGTTAATCACATCTCTGAATTTGTCATCAATAACCAGCAGTTCATAAATACCTACTCTGCCGACATAGCCTGAGCCTCGGCAGGCCTCACAGCCGGTACCATGAAAGAGCTCTTCCGGCCTGACTCCCGCGTCTTCCATACATTTGCGCATGTGTTCGGGCACCTGGTATATTTCTTTACATTTTGGGCAGATTTTTCTAACCAGACGCTGAGCCAGTACCGCGTTTAATGAGGCAGCTATCAAATACGGATCAATGCCGATGTTGACCAGTCTGGTGATGCTGCTGGCGGCATCATTGGTGTGCAGTGTGGAAAGTACTAAATGGCCGGTCAAAGCAGCCTGCACAGCTATTCGAGCTGTCTCGTTGTCTCTAATCTCGCCAATCATTATGACGTCCGGGTCCTGACGTAGTAAACTTCTAAGTGCCGAAGCAAAATCGAGCCCGATTTTTTCATTTGTCTGGACTTGATTGCAAAAGGCCAGCTCATATTCTACCGGGTCTTCGACCGTCGAAATATTCAATTTGTCACCATCCATCTGTGACAGAGCCGAGTAAAGCGTGGTGCTCTTGCCGGAACCTGTGGGGCCGGTAACCAGTAAAATCCCGTGAGGTAGGGCTATCTGCTGGCGAAAAACATCACACACTTTAGGCTCCATACCTAACTGCTCCAGAGTCCGCATAATTGATTTACTATCCAGCACCCGGATCACTACTTTCTCTCCGTAACTGGTCAGCAGCGTAGAAATACGCAGGTCAATTGTTCTGCCTCCCACGGAGACCTTAATCTTTCCATCCTGTGGCAGCCGCCTTTCGGAAATATCAAGGTTGGCCATAATCTTGATGCGTGAGACAATTGCCGGGTGCATATTTAGCGGCGCCTGCATTACTTCAAACAGCATCCCGTCTATGCGACACCTTATTCGGGCAAAGGTTTCCTTAGGTTCAATATGTATGTCACTCGCTCCCTCATGTACAGCATTACTAATCAGATAATTAACGAATTTGATGACGGGCGATTGGCCTGCCATCTTTTCCAGGTCTTGAAACTCTTCCTTCTGGTCCTGAACGACCTCTACCTCTGTCATATCACTGATGATATCATCAAGACTATAACCGCCGATTGTATCTGGGGTGCTTTCGGCCTGGAACGAATCGCACACCGCCAGGATGTCTTCCAGGCTGCAGACTACTACCCGCAGTTCCATTTGGGTCTGTCTTTTGACATCCTCTATGGCAAAGATGTTTGCCGGCTCACTGGTGGCGACCACCAAGCTGTCTTGCTCCACGGCGATGGGCATAATATTGCTGCTTTTTATAAAATCGATATCGAGCTTCTGGAAAGCCTGCCGTTCTACATCCTCTGGGCTAATTTCTCGAAACTCCAGACCATACAGTTTAGCCTTAGCCATCAAGACGTCGTTAGCATTGATTAGTCCATCTTTCAGCAGCCAGGTTACAGCATCGCTGCCGGGTTTTTCCAACTGTTCTTGCCGGACGTGCGCGTGCTGCTGGTCGGTAATCTTTCCCATCTCCAGCAGGGCATCAGCGATGTCACGCTCCTGTAACACGCGAGACTCTTCTGGAACATAGAGGTCACTTAGGCCGCGTATCGACGGATTTTCAGAGGGTTCCCCAAACGCCAAAGAATGCGTTTGGGGAGCCCCAGAGCGACTCGCCCCTGCTGTGTCGGAAGCATCTACATGCTCTGATAGGTCTTTTTCCGACTCAGACTCCGCTTGCAGCGGTTCGCTTTTGCCAGATAGAAACGGTAGTTTCATTCCGATAACTTCAATATAATTTCCGGACCTGGTGACGGTGTTTCTGAATGTGCAGTGTCATCTTTGCTGTCCTGCCATTTAATCTTTACGAAATTATCACCAATTTGGGTAACTTTAAAACCGTTTATCAAATCTCCTTCATAAAGGATTTTATCGTCGATCATACAGCAATTACCTTGCTCAGTTTGACAAATGGTCAAAAGCGAAAGAGATGAGGCCTTTTGCCTTATCTGCTGTTGTCTGATCAACTCGGCGTTAATATCGATATCCTCCTGTTGTGCATCGACTTTTCCCTTCAGGCTGCTCAAAAACATCTCCAGCTCAAATGGATTTTTCACCAGTTCGTTGACCTGCACCTGCAACACGTTCGAGAACTCATAAAATTTATTAACGATCTGATCCATCCGGTTAAACAGTTCTGAGCTAACACCGGTCAGCCGAGCAATAGCAGCCTCAATCTGCGTTTCCTGCGTGTCAGTGGACGAAGCTGATGCTGTTTGTGGTGCGCTCTTTTTTATCATAAACCAAAGACATAAAAGACCTATACCAAATAGAACGGCAACCATTATAGTGCTCTTGCGGACGTTTTTATTTTGAGCGGCTACGGTAAGATATTGCTGGGACCCCGCTCCGCGGGAACCCTGGCCAGGTGCATTTTCTAACGCTTCAGAATCAGTTCGCCCAGGAGCGTCAACCGGGCTTTGGGCCGACAATTTCTCAGCGCCCTGCTCACGTAAGAAAGACAACATAGCTATACTCCGAATCAGGTTATCAGGACATCAGGTTATCAGGACATCAGGTTATCAGAACATCAGGT
>JBHIDV010000059.1:0-10621 GCA_046760285.1 Sedimentisphaerales bacterium | reverse complement strand
TGGAACAACGGCCCAAAATATCGAACAAGGACTGCCGAACAGTAGTAGTATCAGCCGGTTCGAGACCTAAAAGAGCCTTGAAAAACACCTTTTATAAGTAAAATTAATTATGCATTTAATTATACTGATGTTGGTAGGGTTTTTCAAAAGATAATAGCAAAAGTTGCTTTTTTCGTAACCTCCTTATTGACAACGTCTTGTATTCCATTATTCACTTATAAACGCCGTGTTTTGTCATACTATGGAGGTCTGAGTATTGACTGAAACGCTTTTATCAATTATATTAAAATTTTTATGGCAAAACCAGCAAAAATAACCGGAAAGAAACGAAAACGAACAGTAAGAAGCCCTTCCAAGATCGCCTCAGTCAAGACTAAAAAGGCTTTTAATAGCTATAAACAAGCTATTAGTTACCTTTTTGAGAAGACTGACTATGAGAAGGAAGACCATCTGCGCTATAATGTTACGACGTTCAACCTCGATAGGATGGAAAAACTGCTGTCGCTGGTAGGCAATCCACACCGCAAAATCCATACAGTCCATATAGCTGGCACAAAAGGAAAGGGTTCGACCGCTACCATGCTGGCCAAGATGCTCGAGGCAAATAATTATAAGGTCGGGTTATATACTTCGCCGCACGTAGTACATTTACATGAGCGGATTGCAGTCAATTCCAAAATGATTAGCGAGTCAGAAATGCTTGGCCTGCTGAACCGCATTTACAGACCGGTGGAGAGATTGTCAAAAACTGACCCGGCCACTTTCTTTGAGATTATGACCGCTCTGGCGTTTATGTATTTTGTCGATAAGAAAGTTGATATTGGGGTGATTGAAACCGGTTTGGGCGGCAGATTAGACAGCACCAACGTTATTGAGCCTAAGGTTGTCGGTATTACCAGTTTGAGTATCGACCATCAGCAGCAGTTAGGCAACACTATTGACAGTATTGCCAGAGAAAAAGCAGGGGTTTTCAAGCGTGGTGTGCCTGCTATTACCGTTCAGCAAGAGCCGGCGGCGATGCGAGTTCTAAAATCGCACGCTATTGCCACCAAAGCGCCGTTGAGTGTAACCGGCGTTGATATTGATTTTTCCTATCGATTTGAAACATCACGGGAGGACGGCCCACATACCAGAATCTGCCTGACCACGCCCACCAGTAAATTTGAACATCTCCGAGTGCCATTGCACGGCAGTCATCAGGCCATCAACTGCGGCTTGGCTCTGGCTATGCTGGACAAACTCAAAGCAACCGGCTACAAGATAGACAATGAAAGGGCAACCAAGGGACTTAAGAAGGTGACATTGGCCGGCCGAATGGAGATGATTTGTGACGACCCCAGAATTATGATCGACGCTGCTCACAATGCCGCCAGCATTCGCGCACTTATACATGCGATAGGCCAAAATATTCCTTATGATTCTATGGTGGTCATCTTCGGCTGTAACAGTGACAAAGATGTTGAAGGAATGCTGCGGGAATTACAATATGGAGCGGACAAGGTGATTTTCACCCGCAGCAACTCAACCAAAGCAATGTCCCCAGACGATTTGGCTGATATGTACGCAGAGATATGCGGCAAGATGTATCAGACGGCTGTCAGCTTGGGCGAGGCATTGCGGCTTGCCAGAAGCGCGGTCAGCCGAGAAGACCTGATTTGCATTACCGGCAGTTTTTATCTGATCGGCCAGGCCAAAATGCGCTTCCAGTCACGGCAAGCAGTTCCAATCGGCTAAGACCAACTGGTGAAACAGACCGTCAAGTAGTGGTCAATGCTACTTGCCGATTTGAAGAATCTACCTATAAATACCAAGTGTACCTACAGCCAACCTACCAACCATCCGCTTTGATTTTCGATTTGCAATAGCATAGAATCTGGGTTATAAAATCAGACACGGGCTAACACGGACTTTTTAGACACGGATTTGCACGGACTAAAAATAAATATACAGGAAATCAATGATGGCTGAAGTAAAAAAGTATATCGCGGTTGACCTGGGGGCCGAGAGCGGCAGGGTGATGCTTGGCTCGGTTTGCGATGATCGACTTGAGCTTGAGGAAGTCCACCGCTTCAGTAATGGGCCTATCGAAGAGAACAATTCGTTGCGCTGGGATTTTGACCGGCTGTTTGCCGAAGTCAAAGCCGGCATAAGTAAGGCCCTAAAACAGGCAGGTGCTAAAGTTGAGGGCATTGGTGTTGATAGTTGGGGCGTTGATTTCGGCCTGATAGGTGCCGACGGAAAACTACTTGAAAATCCTTACCACTACCGTGACAGCCGAACCAACACAATGATGGAAAAAGCATTCGAGCTGATGAGCAAACGTGAAATTTATGAGAATACTGGCATCCAATTTATGCAACTAAATTCGATTTATCAACTACTGGCGATGCGGCTGGCAAACTCAGATGTTTTGGCCAAGACCAAAAAACTAATCTTTATGGCGGATTTGTTCTCGTACTATCTGTGCGGTAAGGCTTTCGGCGAATATACTTTAGCCAGTACATCCCAGCTTATGGATATGAAAACGGGCAGGTGGTCAGAAGATATCTTCAATAAACTGTCACTGTCTATCGAGATTATGCCGGATATTGTCCAGCCGGGCACAATAGTAGGCAAGTTATCCAAAGCAATCGCAGATGAGCTCGGCTGTGGGCAGATTCCAGTTATTGCCACCGCTTCGCACGATACCGCGTCGGCAGTGGCGGCGGTGCCGGCCGGTGACAACGAATGGGCGTATCTTTCATCCGGCACCTGGTCCTTAATGGGCGTGGAGGTGTCCAAAGCAATCGTGAATGATAAAACTTTTGAATACGAATTTACAAATGAAGGCGGAGTTGAAAATACGATTCGGCTCCTGAAAAACATAATGGGACTCTGGCTGGTTCAAGAATGCAAACGACAATGGCAGCGTGATGGAACGGAATTATCCTACCCTGAGCTTACCAAGATGGCCGAAAAGGCCCAGCCTTTTGCTTGTTACATCGAGGTCGATAGCAGGGAATTTCTTGCCCCGGGTGATATGCCTAAAAGAATCAATAATTATCTTGCCGCGACCGGCCAAAAGCAAATCCTGGATAAGGGCCAAATGATACGAGCGATTTTGGAGGGCTTGGCTTTTAAGTATCGTTTGGTGCTGGAAAGACTTGAAGATGTCACTGGTCACAAAATCGATTGTCTACATATTGTTGGCGGCGGGATGCAGAACGAACTTTTGAACCAGTTTGCCGCTAACGCGACAGGCAAAAGGGTGGTAGCTGGGCCAGCTGAAGCCACGGCCACCGGTAATATTTTGATGCAGGCCAAGGCAACAGGACAGATAAAGAACCTGGCTGAAGCCAGAAAAATTATCCGCAATTCCTTTGAGCTGAAAGAATATCAGCCGCAAGATGTGTCACTCTGGCAAGAACAATACGAAAGTCGACACTCATGACCCGTCGCTCGGCCTGGTGGCAGCCTCAAGGCCGGAGGCCTTGGAGATGGCTGTCACTTGATAAATACAGGGCCAACCATCCCCAAGCTGCGCTTGAGGATGCCACCCATTGCAAAATACGAGGTATGAAATTGATAGAAGAACTTGAGTGCAAGCTGGATAGTTTTGATTCCGCTGAGAGAAAGCAAGCATTGTTGTCGCTGTGCGAGAAGGTTAAGGCTGGCGAAATCACTCTGCCTGAAGCCGGCACCGATGTCAATCTTCACTGTCATACTTTTTTCTCCTACAACACATACGGCTATTCGCCGAGCAAATTTGCCTGGCTGGCTCGCAAAGCTGGGCTGGCTGTGGCGGAAGTGGTGGACTTTGATGTACTCGATGCGGTGGATGAGTTTCTTGAGGCGGCCAAGATGCTGGGCCTTAAAGGCTGTGCCGGCATGGAGACGCGGGTCTTTGTGCCGGAGTTTGCTAATAGAGTAATCAACTCGCCCGGCGAGCCAGGTATCTCATATCATATGGGCGTAGGTTTTCCCAGCTCGGATGTTCCCGATGAACAGAAGGAATTTTTGCTTGGTCTGCGCGAGACCGCTCAGCAGAGAAATCGAGATTTGATGGGCCGAGTGAATAAATATCTTCAGCCGGTGACGTTAGACTATGAGCGGGATGTGCTCATTCTCACACCAGCCGGAAACCCGACCGAGCGGCATATTTGTCTGGCATACGCCCGCAAAGCTAAAGAGCTCTTCGCCGATACAAATGCCCTTGCGAAATTTTGGTCGGAGAAATTAGGTGCCGATGCAAAATCGTTAGGACTTCCCGAAGGTAGAGACTTATTGAATACGATTCGAGCCAAGACTATGAAGCGTGGCGGTGTTGGCTATGTGCTGCCCGACAAAGGCTCGTTCCCCACTATGGCTGACACCAACCAGTTCTTACTGGCGGCTGGGGCCATTCCTACTGTGACGTGGCTGGACGGCACCAGTGAAGGTGAAAAAGCCATCGAGGAACTTCTTGAGGTGGCTATGAGCACCGGCTCGGCGGCCATCAATGTCATCCCGGACCGCAACTATGGTCCGGCAATAGCCAATGAAAAGCTCAAAAACCTCTATGAGGTAATTGAAATAGCTGAAAAGCTGCATCTTCCCGTGGTGGTGGGGACAGAAATGAACAGCCCAGGCCAGAGATTTGTGGATGACTTCGCCAGTGAGGAACTTTCGCCGCTGGTGCCGGTATTCTTGAAAGGCGCGCATATTGTTTATGCTCATTCGGTGCTGCAGCAAAAATGCGGCTTCGGATATACCAGCGACTGGGCCGAGAAGAATTTCAGGAATGTTGCGGAAAAAAATAGGTTCTTCCAGGAGCTCGGAAGTTTGCTTGAACCGCAACACGAAGATAAACTGGCTGGTTTAAGTGAGGACGTAACTGCTCGCGAAGTATTGGACAAAGTTCGCAAATAACGTTTAGCAGTCGCTGGCACGGCGACAGCGAACCATAAATGGAACTCAAAATGGCAAATCTGCCCAAAACTCAGTATGCGGTGCAATTAGTAGGGCCGGATGAGCTGGTTTTGAATAAGTCTAAGGAGGTTTTTAGGCCTGGTCCACATCAGATTCTTGGACGGGTTGAAGTGGTCGGGCTTTGTTTTTCTGACCTCAAACTGCTGAAGCAATTTTCTTCACACGTTCGCAAAAGCGAGATAGTTTCAGGTATCGCTCTCGATGTACTTAAACAGATACCCAGCTATGTCCCTGGCGAGGCGCCGACTGTGCCCGGACACGAAACAGTAGTAAGAATTGAGGCGGCTGGCTCAGAAGTAGAAAACTTTAAACCTGGCCAGCGCTACCTGGTGCAGACCGATTACCGTTGGCTGCACACTGCCAGTTCTAACGGTGCTTTCGGATACAACTTTGAAGGAGCACTTCAGGAATACGTGTTGATGGACGAGAGAGTGATTACCTCACCGGAAGGTGATTCGATGCTACTGCCGGTTTCAAAGGACCTTTCTGCTTCAGCGGTAGCTCTGGCAGAGCCGTGGGCGTGTGTTGAAGATGCCTATGTTTCTAAGGAACGCCAGACACTAAAAGCGGGTGGGCAGATGCTTGTAGTTGCGGATACGGAGGTGCCGGAAGGTTCGCTTGAGAAATTGTTTAATCGTTACGGCAGGCCCAAACAAATAACTTGGATTTCAAAAGAACCCCACGTAAAACGTGGGGCTAAATATTTAGCCTGCGGTTTTACCGCAGGTTCGGCCTCAAATATATCTGAACTGCCTGATGCCGCATATGATGATGTAATCTATTTTGGTTCTAATGCGAGCACTGTCGAGCAATTGTTTACAAAAGTTGCCGCCCGTGGTCTTTTAAATATCGTTCTTTGCGGCGGTAGATTCAGCAGAGATGTTGATACAGCCGTGGGTCGGGTTCACTATGGCGGTATCCGCATAATCGGCACGACAGGCTGCGACCCTGCTGAGTCTATGAAAATAATTCCTGATACCGGCGAGATTCGACCCGGAAACAAAATCAATGTCATCGGTGCAGGTGGGCCGATGGGTATGATGCACGTAATACGGAATATCTGTCAGGGCGTCGAAGGTGTCAGTGTCTTTGCAAGTGACATTGACGACAACAGGTTGGCCAAACTGACAAAAATCGCTGTGTCTTTGGCGGAGAAAAATAATGTGCAGTACAAACCGTATAATCCGACCAAAAGCAAAAATTTTGAGGCATTTGACTATACCGTATTGATGGCACCTGTACCTGCTTTAGTTGCAGGGTCGGTGTGTAATTCTGCTGAGCAAGGCCTAATAAATATCTTTGCCGGCATCCCCGACACGGTTACGATAAAAGTCGACCTGAATGCCTACATAGAAAAGCAACTTTATTTTATTGGGACCAGCGGCTCGACCTTGGATGATATGAAACGAATGCTGCAAAAAGCAGAATCCGGCAGGCTGGATACCAATGTCAGCGTGGCTGCTATTTGTGGGCTGGATGGCGCGGTCGAAGGTATCCGGGCAGTTGAAAACCGCACCATAGCAGGCAAGATTATGGTTTATCCTGCCTGTCGCGGTCTGGGACTTACAACACTCCAAGAGCTGAAAGAGAAGCTGCCGGATGTTGCTGAGAGTCTGCACGATGGACTGTGGACCAAGCAGGCGGAACAAAAACTTTTGGAAAAATACCAAAAAGCGTGAAGTAAAATGAGTCATTCGAGAGAAATTGAAAAAGCCTATGAGGCGGCGCAGCAGCGTTATGCGGAACTGGATGTTGATACTGACAAGGCGATTGACCGTCTGGAAAAAGTAGCAATATCGATACACTGCTGGCAGGGAGATGATGTGGGCGGCTTCGAAGGCAGCAAGGGGCCGAGCGGCGGAATAATGGCTACCGGAGCCTACCCCGGCAGGGCACGGACAGCAGATGAGCTGCGAGCAGATTTGCAAAAGGCAATGAGTCTGATACCGGGCAAGCATCGGCTGAACCTCCATGCCATGTACGCGGAGACGAATGGCAAAGTGCAGCGCAACGAGCTGGGACCCGAGCATTTTTCAGCCTGGATTGACTGGGCGAAAGCAAACGGCTTGGGAATGGACTTTAACGGGACATTTTTTTCGCATCCGAAAGCTGAAAGCGGCTTTACACTGGCCAGTGCTGACGAAGGCTTGCGCAAGTTTTGGGTCGAGCATGGGATCGCCTGCCGAAAAATCGGGGCGGCGATGGGCAAAGAGCTGGGGACACCTTGCGTGACAAACGTGTGGATTCCAGACGGGTACAAGGATACTCCGGTAGACCGGAAAGGGCCCCGCCAGCGCCTTAAAGGAGCGCTTGACCAGATTTTTGCAGAAAAGATAGACCGCAAATACCTTCTTGATTCGGTAGAAAGCAAACTGTTCGGGATCGGCTCGGAAAGCTATGTGGTCGGCTCACACGAATTCTATCTGTGCTATGCCATCGAAAATAAACTCTTGCTTTGTCTGGACACGGGACATTTTCATCCCACAGAGGTTGTCTCTGATAAGATATCATCCGTGCTGACTTTTCTTGACCAGATATTGCTTCATATAAGTAGGGGCGTGCGGTGGGACAGTGACCATGTAGTTATTCTCTCGGACGAGCTGCGTGCCATCGCCGAAGAGATTGTGCGGGGCGATTATCTTCAAAGGGTGCACATCGGGCTGGACTTTTTTGACGCCAGCATTAATCGAGTGGCAGCCTGGGTGATAGGCACACGCTGTATGCTCAAGGCCCTCTTAATCGCCCTGCTGGAACCGACCGATATGCTGCGACAGGCCGAAGCCAGTGGGGACTATACATTACGCTTAACTGCCCTCGAAGAACTGAAAACTATGCCTTTTGGAGCGGTCTGGGATTATTACTGCCAGAAGTTAGATGTCCCGGTGGGAGCAGCCTGGTTTAAGGAAGTGAAAGATTACGAAACCAAGGTGACAGGTAAACGTAGTACGTGACACACAGCAAGAAGAACGAGGGACGAAAAGACGATGGAAGAGAGACGAGGGACAAAAGACGAGAACTTGAGAGGATGGACAAGTGGCAGAATCAAGGTCTTCCGGCCTTATTGAACGTCTGGATAAACTCAATGAGTTTGAACGTCAGCCGATCACCGAGGACAAATTGCAGAGCGGCCGGCATTTCGCCGGAGTCTTTGCTGGCGAGCACGTGGCAGCAACAGAGTTTGTGATCGGGGCCTTATTTGTCAGCAAGGGAGCACATACCTGCGATGTTATTGTCGGGCTGATTTTCGGCAATCTATTAGCGGTTTTGTCATGGGCGCTGGTTTGCGCTCCCATTGCGGTTAAAACCCGTCTAACTCTCTACTGGTATCTGCGAAAGATAGGCGGGCCGGTATTAATGGTCATTTATAACATCCTAAATGCTATCATGTACTGCATCCTGGCTGGGGCGATGATTACGGTATCAGCCTCGGCAGTGCGCATACCATTTGACATTCCGGACCAGGTAAGGTGGTATCCAACAGATATTAGGTTTGTTTTTGTCGTCCTGGTTGTCGGTGCAGCGGTGGTGACACTTGCTATTTGGGGATTTAAGAAGTTGGCTCAGTTCGCGGAAGTTTGCTCGCCGTGGATGTTCCTGATGTTCATCGCGGGGGCTCTTGCCATGCTGCCGAGGATGGTAGCTGAGGTGCCGGAAATTGGAAGTATCAGAAGCTTTTACGATTTTTGGCAGCTTGCTGACGCCAAAATCTGGCCTGGGCAGGAGGGCGGCTTAGGTTTTCTGCATATAGCCTCATTTGCTTGGCTCTGCAATCTTGCTATGCACCTGGGGTTGTCAGACATGGCACTATTTCGGTATGCCAAGCGAGCTAACTATGGATTCTATTCTGCCTTTGGGATGTATCTGGGCCATTATTTAGCCTGGATTTGTGCCGGTATCATGGGTGCAGGTGCAGCAATAGTAATCGGCAAACCTCTTACAGAGCTGGATTCTGGTTCGGTGGCATATTCAGCTTTGGGTGCCGTCGGTGCTGTGGCGGTGGTCATTGCCGGCTGGACCACGTCCAATCCTACGCTATATCGGTCGGGTCTGGCCCTGCAGATTGTCACGCCAAATTGGCCACGCTGGCTGGTGACTCTGCTTGCCGGTGCCCTCACTACTATCGTTGCCTGCTCACCATTTGTTTTCACCAAGTTGTTAGATTTTGTGGGTATTTATGGATTGCTGCTTATGCCGGTAGGAGCCATTGTCTTTGTCGAGCACTGGCTGTTCCCGCGAATTGGCTTTACTCAATACTGGTGCTCACGCAAAGGGAAAATAGTGAACTGGCCGGCGCTTCTCGCCTGGTGGGTGACACTGGCAATGGCGCTTTATGCAGCGTTCATTGCGAAATCTATCCATCTGTTCTTCCTCGTTGTCCCTGTGTGGCTCAGCACAGCTATTCTTTATATAATTCTTTGTTATATTTTTGGAGCCGGCGAAAAACTAAGTCCGTTACCACAAGAGCAAGTTTCAGCACCGCAAACTTCGCCGACAAGTACAGAATCAACCGCCAAACTGCCCAATAAGTCAGGACTATATTATGTCTCCGGCCTTATTGCCATAGCTTCGCTGGTGGTTTGTCTATGTATGGCGATCTGGGTGGCTGTCTCTGTGGGGGATGTCTATAACGACCGGCTTGATTTTTTCAAAACAGCACTTAAATATATAACCGTGATTTACTTCGTCTTCGGCACAACTTGGATTTTCCTGAAAGAGGAAAAGGAGCGGTAAAGTGGGCGAAACCCCGCGTAAAACGCGGGGCTAAATATTTAGCCTGCGGTTTTACCGCAGGTTCGGTGTCTTATTTTGGTGACCAGAGAAAGGAATAAATTATGCCTGATATTGATGTAACAAAACAAGAAAAGAAGTTTTATGAAGATGTCCCTATGAAAACTGAGGGTTTTTTCCTCAAAGGAGCAAGTGCCCTTGACTGGGGGATGAAGAATCGGCTGTCACGAATATTCAACCCCAAAACTGGCCGAACAGTAATGTTTGCGATTGACCACGGCTACTTTCAAGGGCCTACCACCGGTCTTGAACGAATCGACCTGACGATTGTGCCGCTAATGGATTACGCTGACGCCATAATGCTGACGCGAGGAATTCTACGAACCAGTGTCCCGCCTACCCTAAACAAGCCGATTGTTATGCGGTGTAGTGGTGGGCCGAGCATACTCAAGGAACTGTCGAATGAAGAATTAGCTGTGGACATCGAGGACGCCATTCGTATGAACGTCTCGGCGATTACGCTACAGGTTTTTATTGGTGGCGAATACGAGACCCGCTCGGTACATAATATGACTCGGCTGGTGGATATGGGACTGCGTTATGGTATCCCCACTATGGCGGTAACCGCGGTGGGCAAAGATATGGTTCGCGACGCCAGGTATTTCCGGTTGGCTTGCCGGATTTGTGCCGAGCTTGGGGCCCAAATCATCAAAACGTATTATGTTCCGGAGGGCTTTGAAACGGTAACTGCTTCGTGTCCGGTTCCGATTGTGATGGCTGGCGGTAAAAAAATTCCCGAGCTTGACGCTTTGACTATGGCTTATAGAGCAATCCAAGAGGGTGCATCAGGAGTTGATATGGGACGCAACATCTTCCAGAGCGATGCTCCCAAGGCTATGATGCAGGCCATCGGCAAGATTGTGCATGAAGATGCCAAGCCGGCTGA
>JBHIDV010000058.1:0-10718 GCA_046760285.1 Sedimentisphaerales bacterium | reverse complement strand
TTCGTCTGCCCACTAGAAAACGCGCAAAAGATGCTGCCCGGAGGGCTGGCAGAGGTAAACCAATCAGACATCCGCCACATAAACCCGGCGATAAACCACATTTCCATCCGAGAAATCCTATGGGAAAGAAAATGCCAGATCACTACATATATCCACCACCATAGCTAGAAGTATTCTCTACCGCGTCGTTGGTACCTGTGGTATGATAGTTGTCCGACCGTGTAATAGTGTTTTGCGTGCACTTATCCGCAGCAGTGACTAACACTATGATAAGCATTTGAAGAATCTTAGTGGGAGCAATGGAAATGAATAAACGAGAATCGGTAAAAAATAGGGAAGTCTTGTTACATGCGTATTTCAAGAAAGGTGAGTGGTCTAAGGCAAAACGCGTGCTTTTGCAGCTATTAAGCAAATCGCCAAATGACCCCTGGCTTTTGACACGATTATCGTATACTTACTATAATGAGAAGAACTATAGCAAAGCTCTTGAACTAAGCAGACGGGCTTATAGTATCGACTCCGAAGATCCAGTTGTTATCTGGGATTACGCAAAAGCTTTGCTCTATAGTGACAAAATTCCTGAGGCGATTCCAATGTACACCAAGTTAATAAGGATGGATCCCAGGAAACTCACCGGCAAAGGATACCCAAAGCGGTGGTGGCTTGGCCTGAAAAACGATTGCCGCTTTTGGCTTTCAGTATGCTATTTACGAAATGACAGGCTTTCTTTGGCCACAAAGTACATACAAGAGCATATTGTTAACCGCAAAAGAGGCACACCAACTGAATGTAGTATCCGAGAAGCAAGGATTCTGTTAGGTCGACTTGAAACACTGATAAAGGAGATCAACGAACATAAGGTAAGACTTTGGATTGCGCTGCTCGAGGTCAAAGCCGATCGACATGCACAACTGCGTGAACTTACTAAATACAAAGGAGCTTATACGAATGGCTTAGTAATGGCAAAGTCCGCGAGAGCTGCAAAACAAAATTTAAAGGAGGCTGTTAATAACATGGGACTTAGGCTCGTTTCTATCGAGGACTTGGAAGAGTTCGATAGGCGTTGCCTGAAATCTAAGGTAGAACCTGACTTAAAGAGACTTGCCACTAAAGTGAGAAAGACAAGTCATGCGCAGTTAGGCGCTTTCTATACATGGAAACGATAGTAAGGATTGGCTTTCAATATTAAAAATCGCTATTATAAAATTTCTCGGTGTCCTGAGCTTTTTACTTTCGATAACCACGACCCAAAGGGCAGCTGCATCCTCTTAAACGACGGCACGGTAAAATTCATCCGCACCGAGGAAGAGCTCCACTCCCTCCGCTGGAAATAGAATTTTTGGGGACACTGATCCTTCGACTTCAATCAGGACAAGCTTACACTGTTTAGTATATTAGATACGGATTAACACCGATTAACACTGATTCATATTTTTTTATTTGTGTTCATCTGTGAAATCTGTGGTTAGATTTTTTATGCCTTTTCGTGCCTGTCTATTTGACATATAAACTAATCGAGGGTGAATTCATCTTGATAGTCCGGAACAGATACCTTCCAGCCTGTTTTGTGACTAACGTAATCACCGAAATGTTGTGCGCTTTCCGCCTCACCATGTACGACAAAAAGTCGCCTGGGAGGTTTCTTCAAGCCGGTTAGCCATTGGAAAAGCTCATCCTTATCAGCGTGGGCAGAAAAACCGTTGACTTGCACTACTTTTGCCTTGACCCGATACTGCTGGCCGAGTATCCTGACCTGCTTTTCGCCATTAACAATTCGTCTGCCCAGTGTGCCGTTTGCCTGATAGCCCACAAACATTATGGAAGATTGCGGCCTGGAAATGTTGTTGACTAAGTGATGTTTTATTCGTCCGCCGGTGCACATCCCGGAGCCGGCTATGACTGCAACTGTGCCTTTTATATGATTGATTGCCTTTGACTGGCTGGTGGTCTCAACTATTTTCAGTCCTGGAAAGTTAAAGGGCGACTGAAGTTTACGGACAAACTCGGACATCTGCTCATCAAACAACTCACTGTGTCGCTGAAAAACTTTGGTAATGCTTGCAGCCATTGGGCTGTCCAGAAAAACCATAATGTGTGGTATGGCATCATTCAGCAGCAGCTCATTTATGTAATATAGAACCTCCTGCGACCGCTCCAGTGCAAAGCTGGGGACAATAATATTACCTCCTCTTTTTCTGGTTGAGTTGATAACTTCAGCAATAGTCTTTTTGGTATCTTCGGGTCCCTGATGAATTCTATCGCCATAGGTAGACTCAATTAGGACATAATCTGCTTCTTCAAGAGAAGTTGGGTCATGCACGATGGGCCTATGTGGTCTGCCAATGTCGCCTGAGAATAAAACACTTCTGTATTGCTTATTTTGGCGGACCTTAACCTTTATTATTGATGAGCCGAGAACGTGACCTGCATCATAAAAAGTTGCTTCCACACCCTCACCAATCTTTATTGACTGTTTATATTGCATCGGCGAAAAGTGAGCAAAGCTGGCCTCGGCATCAGCCGTAGTATATAGTGCCATCTCCGGGAAAGGACCTCTTCGGCCTTCTCGCTCGTGTCTTTTGCGCTTAAACTCAGCATCCTCTTGTTGCAGTTTAGCTGAATCCAATAATATAATTCGCGCGATTTCTGCCGTGGCAGGGGTAGAGTATATCTTACCTTTGAACCCCTCTCGCACCAGCTTCGGCAGTAAACCGCAATGGTCCAGGTGTGCATGGGTCAACAGGACCGCATCTATACTCGCTGGCGGGACAGAAAACGGTTCCCAATTTCTTGCTCTTAGGTGCCGTTCTTGATAAAGTCCACAATCCACCAGCAGCCGGGTGCCGTTAGCTTCCAGCAGGTATCGAGAGCCCGTAACATTCTGAGCGGCGCCGAGAAACCGCAATTTCATCTGCATATTTTGGCCTTACTAACTGTTGTTCATCTGTCCTTCAGTCGATATTCATATAAGTTATATCCGACCTCACGGCAGGCCTGAACCGTCTCAGGGTAGGGCGTATCGCAGATGTCCACGAAGCCGATCTGATAGTTCTCACCGTCGCCCCGGCCGGTCGTAGGCTGGTCTTTGTACTGGAACCAATGTGTGCCAACGATAAATGGATTTCGCAGTGCTCCAAGGACATAACTTTTATACTTGGCTGCGCGGTCTTGCTGATTGGCTGTTTTCCTTAATCCCGTATGGAACATGCCGCGGTCCAGTGCTCCAAAATGAAATTCGCCTATGATGGTTGGCTTGTCGATGCCGTCCGGCAGACGAAGGTCTTCGACGCTGTAGCTATAACGGTTGTAGCTGACGATATCACAGAACTTTACTGCCGCCCGGGCCGCCCGGTCATTAACCCAGGCAAACCGGCAACCCATATAAAGCTGGTTCGGCGCAACTTTTTTTAGTTCCTCGCGGATGGTTTTGAAATATGTCTCAGCGGTCTTGGTATAAAAAGATGTCAAGTCCGCCCAGGCTTTGTTTCTATCCGGTTCCTGCTGACTTTGCAGCAGAGCGTCCCATGTTGCGTAGTTCGCAGCCCAAGTCTCGTTGAGCCTATCGATAGTTTTGTATTTAGCCTTGAGGTCTTCGACAAAAACCTTCTTGGCTGGCTGGTCAGCAGGGGAAATTAGAGTAGCCAGAGATAGAGAAACTTCATCGCCCCAGGCTAATTCATTATGTACGAAGTAACCGACACACCAGGGGTCACCAGCCGAGCTGCCTTTTTCCCTTATCAGGCGTTGGCGTAAGGCTCGGCGGAAGCTGGGGTCAAAAACGTCGTAAAACTTGCCCCAATAACCCTTCGAGCCTTCCAGCCTTCTGGCTTCATAGTGGATAGTAGCTACATAGGGCGTCTTGTGCATCAGATAGATGTCGGGCTGCGACCAGTTGGCGATGGTGTTAATACCCCAGCTTTTGAGCCTGCGGTGCGTGATGTGGGCGAAGGTCTGCTGCCAACCACGGCCATATTTGCGCAAGAGATTCGCTTGGCTAAAGTCGTATGTCTTATACGGGCTGTGGTCTTTATAATAGCCGTGCGGTGCCCAACTACCCGTGCCATAAAATGCTGCGAATGGTGAAACAGGGCTGGGCAGGTTGCAGAAATAATATTCGCGGTCGGTAACGGGCGTCGGATTTGCACTGCGGACGCAATCGATGCCGTGCGACCAGAACAATCGGCCGTCCGGGTCCACCAGCCACCATTTGCCTTCGTACTTTTGAACGCGGAAAAAGCCTGTAGGTCTAAACATAGGCCCGGCGGTCCAGCCGCCGTACTGATTACGGTCGAGTGGGCCAGGATTATCAGCAAGGTCTTTTTCCTCAGCCTCACCGTGGGCGATTAGTTCGTCCACGGAGTGGATTTTGCCCGGCCAATCGCTATGAATAAACTGGCCAAACTCATCAATAAAGGGGAAAAAAGTTTCCGCATCAAGCATCTCGATACAGCCATCGGCACGAATATTGTCAATCTCAAAGACATGGTCGATAGTCGGTTTAGAGACAAAGATAAGCAACTGGGTGACGTTCGAAGGGTCGAGCTTTCCGTAGTGAAGCGGTGCACCACGCATACCTATCAACTCCAGCGGTTCCGAAAGCCGCCACGGAGTGGGAAAGAGACGTACCGTGAGTGTCCCAAAAGTAGCGCCATTCAGAGTTATGCTATCTGTCACACAGTTTTGCCTGCCGTCGGCACCGGGATTATCCACACGACAGTAGACGGTAAGGCGTTCGGTGCCGATGTTTTTTACATCGATGGATACATATTCATACTGCAGGAGGTTCCACTTTTCGGCTGGTGCTTTTAGAGTAATGCCGGGCCATTGTCTCTGATGACCTGTTTGGATACGCAATGCCCCACTTCTGGAGACGGCGACTTTAGCATTGTTAGTTACAACCGTAGTAACGTCGAAGCTTCTGTCAAAATCGAAAAGGACTAATCCGTCAGGGGCGGATGACTTCTGTACAGCACGCAGTGGGAGCGTCACTATAAGAAGATAACCTAAAACAATCACTATAATAACAATGGAGATGCTTTTCGTATCCAATATATTCTTCATATATATTATATACCGTCGCCGTACCGGCGATGGCTAAACTTTTTCCTTTTATAATTTATTATTTTATTTTATCGCGTCAAAAGGTACCACATAGTTTCGTATTTCGGCAAGAGTTCTATAGTACTGCTGTCAGCCTGATATGAAACGGGCACGTTATAGCTCGGTAATCCGTCGGGACCAAGAGCGTGACATATCCAGCGGCCCAACGGCAGATGCAATATCCCTTCCACTGCCTCGATCTGGACAGGTGGCCCACCCCAATTAGTGCCCACGGTTTGGCGGTCCCTTGAAAATATCATTCCGGTATTCTCACAACGCCCACAGGCCGTGATGAGAACTTTCCGGCTTTGATTCAGCGGTGCTTTGTCCAGCGCGGTTATAGTCATTGCAATAAAAGTCGGCCCGGCAACAACAATTTGTCCATCAGTAGCTTCTTCAAATCTCTCGGCGTGGCCGGTATAGCACCATGTGCTCAGGCTGCGTGCGGCGTAAAAACCTTTGCCCTCTACAACAGACCAAGCCAGTCCCGGCTCGTCGCTAAAGTCTTGCTTTTGAATTTGGCCCGATAGTGTCAAAAATATTTGCTGGGCAAGCATATCCTGCCAGCCGATTGCAGCTCGCTGGCCTAATATGCCGAAAATATCCCGGTCATATTCGAGATGCAAGTTCGCCAGCGATGACAATATATCCACCGAGTCAGTCAAGGCAACAACGGCAAAATTGCTCAGTTGTGAGATTGCGTAATCGCGGAAGATAGCCGTTCCTGCCCGCATAAAGCCCCACTTTGCCGGGTTGGTATCAATATCGAAGTAGCTGTTCAAGTGCTCTCGATACCATTCGTCCGAACTGTGGGAGTAAGTATATAGCCAGACGCCGTCCCAGTCCTGGGCGGCGGCGAAGGAAGCTATCATCGGCACACACTCGGCCTGATAATCGAGAGGGGCAGGGTGATTGTACTCACTGCAGGTAAAGGGCTTGCCGGCCAGACGCTTAGCAGCCAAGCTAAATAGCGTCGCTTGCGATGGATGGTCGGTCATGGCCTTTTGCTCAACATACCAGTTATTGCGGTCCCAGGGCCTTCCCGGGAACCGCGGATGCTGCCAGTAAGCGTGCGTATCGATGAAGTCCATATCGCTCTGAGCGTAAAGACCCAGCGGCCCAAAAATAATAGTGCCGGTTACAAGTGCCTGGCAGCCGATATCATTCTTGATAAAGTTTCGCATACCGTCGAAATAATCCTTCTCCGTCTCAGCCAAAAAACACATGCGATCAACAGTTCGGGCCAACGTCTCATTATCAGCAAAAAGAGCAATACTGCCGGCCTCGATGGACTCGCCTCTCTGCAAAATGACCTGGCCACCAGGCCGAAATTCCACATTCGCAAGATATACCGTGACGCCACTGCCACCTAACGAAAAGTTCACGCGAGCATTATCGTCATCGGCCTTGGCCACGAAACCAAAACGAAAACTCTGCCACTGGTTAGTAAGTTCAATGTCCTTTGATAATCCCAGATTTTTCCACGGGCTGTGGGCCTGGCCCACATTACAGTTGATTTGGCGAGGCATGTCGCTGGCGGCTTGAAAGATAACTGTGTAATACTGGCCTGCTTTGACAGAGAGACCTCGCTGATTTAACTGAAGGTGCCATCCGGTCTCATCAGCCTTATTTATTTCGATACGCAACCCGACCCGGCCCTGGTAGCGGTAGCGGGAAAGTGACGCTCTGCAGCCGGCATGTTGTTCCAAATACCAGTTTTGTGGAACACCGCTGCTGGAGATGACCTCGAATTTGCCATTAGTCAGAAGGTTCGCCCCGAGTGGCTGAGCGCCCTCAGACCAAACTGCACGCAACGCATCGGTCGACCCATAGCGATTCTTCAGCCAGGTGTTGAACCTGTCGTGGAGGATATTTGCATAATAGGCCGGCAGTGTCCGCAGCGTCTGGTAGCTGCCCCACATAAAGAAGCTATTTTCATTGGTAATTTCCACTATCGCCACAGCCGGGTCGTCGGCGTAGCGGACCTTGCGATACCGGTTGACGTGAGTTAGTAAATCACGGGCATATTGTTTCTGAGCATCAATCAGAGCGGGCGTAAAGATATTGGAGATTTTGTCGTAGTTGCGGTTGGTCTCAGGCAGGCCTAAATACTGGCTGTGTTCTCTTCCAACATGCAGATTGATGTTGACCCAAATTCCGTGGCGGGCAAGCTGGTCTAAAAAAAAGTCCAGCCTATCCAGGGCCTCTGAAGAAATACTTTTACCATCTTCGGCGTTCCATAGGCCGCGGGGCCATCGCGCAGTATCCATATGGTGACATCGGACAGCGTTGACACCGGCTGCAGCAAGACGAGCGGCAATATAGGCAGCGTCCTCGTGCCGGGGCAGGTTCGCTCCAAATGAAAGATTAACACCCCAGAGCCGCACGCGTTTGTTTCCACAATAGAAATGATTAGACCGCACGACAAGACGCGAAGACGCTGTGCCTATCGGCTCGTAGGACGTAACTGCAATTGGTGATTCGGCACTTGGCTTTGCAGGAATAACGAAAGGAACAAAGCTATCCGCTGCCGTCTGCTTACAAACAAATAAGCTCATCAGTACCGAAAGGCAAATAGTAAAGGTAAAAAAATCCGACTTTCTGTTTTTAGCTTTCGATTCTGCACTCATATTTATCTCCCACGAATCTATTCAGACAGGATTTACAGGATAATCCCCTCGGCTTTGCTCGGGACGGGCCTGTTATCCTGTCATTTCTATATCACTTAGCGATTAGCCAATTAAGATATTCTTCGATATTGGTATAACCGTCACCATCACGGTCTTTTGCACCATCACGGTCATCTTCTGGGTCCAAGCCTATTTGCCGTTCCCAATCATCCGGCATGCCATCGTGGTCACTGTCAGGTGGCGGGGCTGTGGATTTTAGCTCAGGCCAACCACCGACTTCATCCTCGTCATCGATAATACCACCTGTGCCGTTTATTACATCATTTATGATACGGGCATCTACATCATCTCTAGCCGGATATATAGCACCGGCACCAGCAAGAACTCTTTCGTAGGCAGCAATGGCATCGTCTGTGGTTACAGTTGCCACCCGAATTGGCTTAGATTGTTTGTATGCTTTTTCCTGGCTATCAGTGAAACCGCGGAAAACAACCAATGACCAGGGGTCAAGCGGTAAAATACCATTCATACAGTTACCATCGAAATATGCTTTGCTGGTTGTGGTATACTCACGGAAAGCAATGTTGCCCTTGGAGTTGGGACCTTTTTTGTAGTAGTTGCCCACAAAGTTCATTTTAGTGATACTGTCCCGTCCGCCTGCGCCGTCAGAATTGTAACCGGCGTATGAGCCGGCCCAGTTGTAGATTACGTTATTGCGGAAATCGAAAATAAAACCATGAGGGTCTATATTGCGGTCATTGTAATTACCCGGACGCGGAAGTCGGGCCTTATGGTGGGCATAAAGATTGTGATGAAAACTGTATCCGTTACCCCAGCTACCGCGGATTAAAGAACCATAACCGTGACATCCCTTGTGATGAGCCGAGCAGTTCAGACTCTCAGTAATCATACACCACTGGACAGTGACATTGCCTAATTGACCGCCGGTAGAGGCAGAAAGTGTCTCATCCACACTCCAGCTCGCAGAACAATGATCTACTATAATATTTTTGCCAGTTGTAATTGACAAAGCATCTATTGCCTCGCCCATATTATCACCTGGCCTACAGCGAAGATACCGCACGACCACATGGTCAGCCGCGATAATAAGTGGAAAATTTTTAAGACATATTCCATCGCCTGGAGCCGTTTGGCCGGCAATAGTAATATAAGGTTCTTTTATAACCAGACTTTTGCTCAATGCTATCGTGCCGGAGACTCGAAAGACAACGATTCGCCGCCCCTGAGCTTCGACCGCCGCTCTGAGACTGCCCGGCCCGCTGTCGGCCAGATTGGTGACTTCATACACTTTTCCGCCGCGACCACCGACTGCATAAGCGCCAAAACCTTCCGCACCGGGAAAGGCACGTATCTTAGTTGCTTTTACCATCGATGGCACTATTAATGCCAGAATGAAAATAATTCGGCAAATCGCAAGTCGCAAATCGCAAACTACAAATCGAAGCTTCATTTATCTATCGTCCTTGGCAATCTGCTGCAGTAACAATCTTAAATCGTTAACTCGCTGGGGATGCTGCTGGGCCAGGTCCTGTTGTTCATAGGGGTCGTCAATCAAGTTGTACAGTTCAACTTTCTTAGCTTTGCGGGAAACTATCAACTTCCAGCGTCCCTGGCGAACAGCAGATTCCGAGGGTGTCTTCCAGTAAAATGTCCGCTGCTTGAGATGCTCAGTTTGCCCACATATCAAAGGCCAGATGTCCTGTCCATCCCAAATCAGCTCTTTTTCACCCCTATAGCCCACTAATTTACAAAGCGTAGGCATCCAGTCCACAATGTGCACAGGTGCGTCAACTTTTGTGCGTGGTTTAAGCATCCCCAGCCAGTTAACCAGTGCAGGCACACGAATACCGCCCTCATAAGTTTGTCCCTTCCAGCCCCTTAACGGCTGATTATTCCCCAGCACCGGGTGAGGCTTGTTGGCGTATCGGCCCTTGTATTGTGTTTTACTGTGCCAGCTTCTCTGGCCGCCATTGTCACTGACAAAGATAATTAAGGTGTTTTTACGCTGGCCGGTGCGGTCCAGTGCCTCTACGATGCGTCCAATCCCGTAGTCCATATGAGTGATGCTTGCTGCGAGCCATCGGCGTGATGGTTCTTCGATATCTCGATACATTGATGTCCACCTATCCGGCTCGTCGAGTGGATAATGTGGCACACTATACGCAACGTAAAGGAAAAAGGGCTTATTGCGTTTTGACCGGATAACGCGAATAGCCTCGTCGGTTATTAAATCGGTAGCGTGGCCCTTTTCGTCTATGTATTGGTCGTTGCGATGCCAGGAACGAACTCCGGTTTTGTAAAGATGGGTATACGGGTCGATCTGGCCGTGAAAATATCCATAGGATGAATTAAAGCCATACCTAAGCGGAGTCCAGTCAGGCGGCGAACCCATATGCCATTTGCCGGTGATGGCGGTATCATAGCCGCTGTCGCGCAACGCTGATGCCAAGGTGACTGTATCGTCGTCGAAAATCTTGCCGTAGGCGGGTGACGTTACCCCAAAGCGGCTGGGATACCTGCCGGTCATCAGGCCCACTCGCGTCGGTGTGCACGTGGGTGTTACATAATGACGCTCCAGCCGAACGCCTTCTCTGGCCAGGCGGTCGAGATGGGGCGTTTTGATTTGCCGATTGTGATAGCCGACATCTGCCCAGCCCATATCATCAGCAATTATGAAAACGATGTTCGGCCGCTTTGTTACTGGCCCGGCTTGCTGCTGGGACCCCACTTTGTGGGGACCTTGCTTGGCACAACAGACAGCAAATCCAGCAGCAGGAATAGCCGCCAGGCGCGAAACACAACGTCGCATGAAATGACGGCGTGAAATATTGTTTGTACTTTTCATCGTCTTTATCCTTTTTAACTCAAGGATAGGAAAGTAACAGTTTTGGCAAGGCCTGTCAACCCCGCACCAATTGTCCCATGTGCTTTGAATATATCCTGCGAGGTGAGGTTCGTCTCTCGCCG
>JBHIDV010000057.1:0-10739 GCA_046760285.1 Sedimentisphaerales bacterium | reverse complement strand
GTTACAACCACTGGACGATGATGTTGAAGATTACAACCACTACGAAGGGGCCTATACTGATAATGTGGTATAGGCCCCGTTTATTTTATTATGCTGATTAGGGCCAGAGCTGCTCGTCAAGCCAACTATTGGCCAGGACAGCAAAGTCCTCGAAATTAATCTGACCGTCAGCGTTCAAATCAGCAGGTGAAAGAAGCAGTTGATCGAAAATGCCTGTGCCATTTGTAGCGATGTAAGCAATCTCGCGCTGAGAGAGCACATAGTTATAAATGCGGAAGTCGTCGATTAAGCCGTCATAGCCACCATACCAGCCGGAGCCAATTTCAAATGATGTTATTCGTGAAATGGGTGAGCTTGCACCTGTGCGGCTATCATATAAGGCGCCATTGAGGAAAATCTGCATGATGCCCTTATCAGCATCTTTGATGAAGGCCCAATGGTTCCAGCGACCTGACCATTCGCCCTTATATCGGTGGTCTCCACTGAGACGGCTATCGAAGGACCATGGATAGCCGCAATCCCAATTATACCGGCCAGGCTGCTGCCAGCAGCCCAGATTAATGGCTATGGCAGGATTATCGACACCATAAATATAGTTTGAGCAGCATATCGTATCGGTTAGATGCGGTGAATCTGCACCATATTGCCAGAAAGCGATGGTTATCTTGGTGCTAATCGTTCTAAACAGCTCAGCGGCATTGGTTATGTTCACGGAGTCTTCATAGCCATCAAAGCTGATTGCCTGGCTATAGATACCAGGGACGTAAGTAGGGTTGCCAGATGATTCGCAATGATGGCCGTTGCCCGAACTATCGTTAGCGTTGCCATCAAACTTGTACCAGGCCCGCGGCGCATTGGGAGCTGCTACGGGATAAATATTGTAGCTTCTATCAAGCCAGCTATGTGCCATTTCCTGGAAGTCTTCGAAGTCAACAGCACAATCGCCGCTGACGTCAGCGGCTGGCCTGTTTAGTTCCAAACACCTGGACGGATATAGCCTGATATTATCAAAATATACAATGCCGCTGCCGGGTTGAGCTGGCTGGGTGGGCTTGGCCCGGAAGCCGATCGAGATAGCCTTGATGTTGTGTAAGTTCAAGCTCGTTAAGATTTGCAGATTAATTCTCCAGAGCTGCCAGGCTTGCTCGGTGATGTCGTTCATATCACCTTCGTATGGCACGACAATATTGACGTCACCATCACTCAGACCTACATACATCTGTCCGTGGGTGTTATTATCTGCGTTACCATAAAAAAATAGCTCTAATACCTTACCGTCGATTGCAGCCCAATCCTGTGGCTGGCTAAACATGCAGGTAACCTCTGAATAAAAATAGTCGTCATAGTAGTAATAAAACGCCATCGATTGTCTACATTTATAGGCAGGATTAGTCGAAATCTCTATAAACGCTTCCCCGGTCTCTGCCCAGATATCGTAAATTCTGTTATCATTGTTGTTGTAAGAGTCAAAATCATCTACCACGAGATGGTCGGTTACAGTGAAGCGCCAGATATTGCCTGTCAAGGGACTGTTGGCATCGCTGTCTCTGATTTCATCGACCCGCCAGTAGTAGGTTTTACCTAATTCAAGGCTGCCGGGGTCGAAGCTATTAACATCTTGTGGCTGTGGCGGATTGCTAACAGCAGTTGCATTTGCGTCCACGTCGGTGATTGCAGTGCCGAAGTACACCACGTGTTTATCTGCGGAGCGACCCGGCGACCAGCTAAGGACTGCATCCACGCTCACATTCTTGGCACCATCGACAGGGATGGGGTTACAAGCAATATCGCCGCATCTAACATAGGTTCGCGCGCGTACATTAGCTATGTCGAACCCAGGTGAGCCTCCTCCCAGGTCTAATGCCGCAAGGCGCAGGCCGCATGGCACAAATGGCAGTGAAATACCGGCAATGTCAAAACCAATCTCGGTGGCGGCATCCACGCCGGTATCTAAAGCTGTAGCTATACCCAGCAGGTACTCCTCGGTTCCCGCAAAGCGGGGGCCCTGGCTAGTGCCATCCGTGATAAAGATAAGAGCTTGTTCGCCCATTTGGCCCAGCTCGATAAGTAGTATATCATCGCCTGGACCGTCGATAAGTCTGCCGCGAAACTTCAAGTCTATCCAGTGGTCTCTGGGCATAGTAACGCCTGAAAAGTCTGACGGCGGCGGGCCAACAAGCCACCTCTTCGGAACTACCGGAACTGGCCAGCGTCCGTCAACACCCATACCCTTCCAGCAATCATCGTCTGGATTATACACATCGAGTAGATAACATGGATATTCGAATGTCCCTTGCTCAGCTAAAACACCACCACCGAGTGTGAGCACTGCAGAAATGACAGCTAATGTTAGCAAACAGACTCTTTGCATTTTTGCCCTCCAGCCCAACGAGGGAGCTGGCTTAAGAAATATCGATGTCGACGCAACTCAAGTGCCAAAAACATTATATCATTTTTGTAGCTGCAATTCAAGATGGTATCGCATGCAGATTAACTGTGGCTGAGCCATAACAACATAGAAAAAAGTCTTGATATACAACAGGTTGTTGGTAAACTTGCGGCGATTATTCGGTGTGCGTTGTGCGTGATGTGTATTGCGCAAAAGAAATACGCCATGTAATTACACGACACCAATTATGAGATACTAACCAAAACTATGAGACTTGTCCTGAGCAAGGTCGAAGGAATGGAGCCCAACGATGACTGATTATTCAATAAGTCCGGCTGGTGAAAAATTTTCTATTCCCAGTCGGGAGGAATACGCTGCGGAGTTCAAACGCATTGAGTCGCTGGTGGCAGCAGCACGCCAGCAGCAAAGGGAAATCGTCGTAGTGATGGGGGTCGGTTTTGTCGGTGCGGTTATGGCAGCTATTATCGCAGACGCCGTCGACAAAAAGACCGGCAGGCCTAACAAGTTCGTTATCGGATGCCAGCGGCCCAGCACTCGCAGCTACTGGAAGATTCCGCTGCTTAACCGAGGACTGTCGCCAGTAAAGGCTGAAGACCCTGAGGTCGAGCCGATGATTACCCGCTGTGTCCTTGAGAAGAAAACGCTCGTCGCTACCTATAATAGTGAATGTCTTAAGTTAGCTGATTGTGTAGTCGTGGATGTCCAATGCGATTATACAAAACAGAACCTGGGCAATATGCGAACCGGCAGGGTGGAAATGGCTGCTCTGGAAGCGACGATAAGAACCGTTGGAGAATTGATACCGCCAAAATGTCTGACCCTGATAGAAACGACTGTAGCACCGGGGACGACCGAATTCGTTGCCTGGCCGATTTTGAAGAGGGCCTTCACAGCCCGTGGTATAAACTCAGAGCCACTGCTGGCACACAGCTTTGAGCGGGTTATGCCAGGCAGGAATTATGTTTCATCAATTCGAGATTTCTGGCGGGTCTGTTCCGGCTGTAATGCAGAAGCAAGGCAGCGCGTCGAGAAATTCCTGCGCGAAGTACTAAACACCACCGAGTTCCCTCTAACCATTATGGACCGTCCCATCGAATCCGAGACTACCAAAATTGTGGAGAATTCCTTCCGTGCGACGATACTGGCGTTTTTGGACGAATGGAGTTTGTTCGCGGAACGTAACGGCGTGGACCTGATTAAAGTCATCGAGGCAATCAAGGTCCGCCCCACCCACAGCAACATCATATTTCCAGGCCCGGGCATCGGCGGATACTGTCTGCCAAAAGATGGCGGCTTGGGGCACTGGGCATACAAACACCTTCTCGGCTTCAGTGATGATATATTCAAGATGACTACCATGGCAATCGACATCAACGATACAAGGGGACTTCACGTAGCAGAGCTGACACGTGATGCGCTTCGGAATATGGGTCGGCTAATCGCCGGTGCGCCTGTGCTTTTGTGTGGGGCAAGTTATCGCCAGGATGTCGCTGATACCCGCTATAGCGGCTCGGAAATAGTGGTCAGAAAACTAACCGAGATGGGAGCCGAGATAAGAGTACACGACCCGTATGTCGAGCACTGGTATGAGCTGGAAAAACAGGATACCTATCCAACACCAGGCCACTCTTTGGCAAGGTTCTTCCGCAATCAGGACGATCTGGTTAATGTTACCGTTCAGCACGACCTCGCTACAGCTATACGAGGTGCTGAAGCGGTCATATTAGCTGTGCCGCATGAACCTTACTTAAAACTTGACCCTGACCAAATAGTGCAATGGGTAGGCGGACCTTTAGCAGTGATTGATTGTTTCGGAATATTGGATGACGACAAGATTCGTCGATGTTTTGAACTCGGCTGTGAAGTGAAAGGCTTAGGCCGAGGACATATTCAGCGGATAAAAGAAGAAGTCAGAAGACGCAAGACAGAAGGCAGATGACAGAAGACAGAATTATACTTCTGACCTTTGATTTATGATTTTACACCTGGCAGGAAACACGAGGTGGATATCAAGAGTAAGCGAATAGCTATCCTGGCACCAGTAGCCTGGCGGACACCTCCCCGGGCCTATGGCGCCTGGGAAACTGTAGCAAGTAATATTACCGAGGGTCTGGTAGGGCGTGGCTGGAATAATATTACGCTGTTCGCCACGAAAGAATCTATCACCAAAGCAAAACTTGTAGGTTTCGTTGAAAAAGGTTACGAAGAAGATAAAACGCAAATCCCGCTGGTCTCGACGTGTTTGCATATTTCCAAAATGATGCAGCGAGCAGATGAGTTTGACCTGATTCATAACAATTTCGACTATCTGCCTTTGACTTATCTTCCATTTATCAAAACGCCGATGCTGACCACCATTCACGGTTTTTCTGACCCGGATATACTTCGGGTTTACCGCGACCACAAAGACACTTACTATGTTTCTATCAGCGATGCGGATAGAGACAAAGAGCTGCCGTACCTTGCGACTGTTTACAATGGGATTGACCTTTCTAATCTCACGTTTAGAGAAACACCAGGGGATAAGCTCATCCATTATGGACGAATACATAACGACAAAGGGACACATTTGGCTATCGAGGTTGCTAAAAAATGCGGTATGGATTTGATAATCGCAGGCATAATTCAGGACCAAAATTACTTTGACACTCTCATCAAACCTCACCTCAACTATTCTTCGATTCAGTACATAGGCCCCATTAATCCCATCCAGCGTGATGCGCTTCTTAAAGAAGCGTACGCGGTTATTCATCTTAATCTGATTCCAGAGCGGTTCGGCCTGGTTATGGCGGAGGCGATGGCTGCGGGCGTGCCGGTAATTGCGATGGATTTAGGCTCGTGCCGTGAGGTTATCGCGGACGAAGAAACAGGATATTTGGTAGATAATGTCGATGAGGCGGTGGAGGCTGTGGGCAAAATTGATAGAATAGACCGCAAAAAATGCCGGCAGCGTGTGGAAGAAAACTTCACCATCGACCGCATGGTGGAGGGCTACGAAAAGGTGTACGAGGAAATCTTCCGCAGAGAAGGAAAGTATTGAAACACATGGAATTAAAACAACCAAAATAATTAATTCTCCGTACAATAACCCCCGATTCAAGAATCGGGGGCTAAAAAAGAAAAATACAAATGATTGGATATATGTTGACATGGACAACCTATGGGAGCTGGCTTCAAGGAGATGAAAGAGGCTGGGTCAAAAACGGAAGAATATTACAACCTGATAACAAGTTATATTTGATGAATAAACAAAAACTAAAAAGAACACCTGTCAAATTAAAAGAATCACAAAAAAGATTAGTAAAAGAAATTATTCTTTCCGAATCAAAAAGGATAAATCAGAAAATATACGCCCTTACTGTCTGCAGTGATCATATTCATATAGTTGCCGAACCCTGTTCGGAATCAATATCGCAAATAGTACAACGATACAAACGTGTAAGCACATATACCTTGCAAAAAAATGGATTTGACGGGAAAGTATGGACTAAAGGTTATGACAAAAGATATTGTTTCAGCGGAAAAGATTTGAGAATCAGAATAGATTATGTTTTAAGACACGGTTAAAAGAAATTTATTTAGCCCCCGATTCTTGAATCGGGGGTTATCTGAAGATTCTTGAATCGGGGGTTATCTGAAGATTCTTGAATCGGGGGTTACTTGCAAAAAAAACAAATGAGGAAAGGAATTGTAAAAAGATAAAAAAACAATTCTATTTTGACGAAGGATGACATTCCCTATTCTGTTGAGACCGTCCACAACGCTGGCGTTACAAAATACAACGGCCAATACATAATGCTGTTTCGTTCCTACCTGGCTACCGGCAGGTTGATAATTAGGCTGGCAAAGACAGTAGACTTTGAATCGGTTGAAAGAGTCACCTTTATTACTTAAGCTGATTACCGAAATACGGTACTTTTCCCCGAAAAGATAGATGGAAGATCCTCACAAAAATCGACATTAGCAGCTAAAGTTGTCCAGGTTAGGGAATCTGATATTCTACTGGTTATCTCGGTCTGTTGGCCATGAGCAGGGTCGTTCGGCTGTATTTCTCCGGCGACAAAGCCTCCTTTAGTATCTTGCGAATCTCTCGCATCGGTGTTCGCTGTGTTGTATGGGCGATAATGATATGTTCGTTCTGCAGTTTTTCGATTAGTGTTGCAAATTCGTTAATGTGCATATGCTTGCCGGCCTCAGCTCTTTCGGTATGTCCGCCTTCATAGAAAGTGCACTCAGCGATCAGAATCTTGCTTCCAACGATGTATTTGAGTTGCGAGAAATCGACATATTGTGTATCACCAATATAGGTAACAATCGGCACCTCAAGTGGATAATCAATCTGGATTCCCTGCTTTTTTAGCTCTACGAGTTGTGGGCCTGTGAGCTGAGAATATTCGCTCCTTAGCTTTTTTCGCTTTTCGATTAGGCTGTATCCAACAGAACCGCTGCCGTGCTTTGTGGGAAATACTCGCGCGAGCAGATTCGGCTTTATTTGGTGTTCATCGCCGGCTTTTACACCAATCAGATTACCAGGCACTTTATTGCCATCCAGTCTACCCCAGGCATCGATTATTTCTCTCATCGGCCCCAGCAGGTTTTGAGGAGCCAATATTGTTCCTGGAGGCAGGCCGCAGAAATTCCGCTGCGACAGGTAATAGGCAAAACCCGCAGCGTGGTCCATATGTCCGTGTGAGAGCAGAACATTATTTATGGAAATAACCTGGTCGGGGGCCTTACCAATATCAAAGCAAACATCCAACTGCGGCATGGCCACTATGGTCTCTTCGCCGGCAACCGAATAGCCGATAATTTCCAAATCATCAATCTTTATTTTCGCTAAGTTATGGCTGGGCATCTGATTTCAAAAAGTTTGGATGCATTGAAATACCGTCGCCATGCTGGCGACGGCTAAACGAAATACTAAAGAGATAATGTGGCTCTGTCAATTTGTTTTTGACATTTGTCCTGAATTGTGTATCGTCAATTGTATATCAGACTATGAGGTATCAAATATGCCTGATAAGCGAGTTCACAGAGGGCCGCATCCGGCAGATGCCAAGTTATTCGCGGAGAGTAAAATTGGCGATTTGCGAGCTGCACTTACTGATTTTTCACTTTTAAGGACAAGAGGCTACGCGGAAAAAAGTGCTCTGAAATTAGTCGGGGACAGGTTCTCACTTACCGAAAGGCAAAGATTAGCCATTATGCGAAGTGCCTGCTCCGACCAGCAGTTAATATCCCGCAGAAAACGTGAAGTTAAAATCACTAACCTGACCAATCAGCCCATTATTATCGATGGCTATAACATTTTGATAACCATCGAAGCGGCAATGAGTGGGGGCGTGATTTTTAAGGGCCGGGACGGCTGTTTCAGAGACCTGGCAAGCATACACGGAACATATCGCAAAGTTACTGAAACTATACCAGCTGTGCAGCTTATAGGCCAGTTTCTAAAAGAGAGCAACGTAGCCAAGGCCCGATGGCTGCTGGATAGCCCCGTCTCCAACAGCGGCCGATTGAAAACGCTGATTGGCGAGCTGGCCGAGAGAAGCGATTGGGATTGGGAAATCCAGCTTCTTTTAAGCCCTGATGCAGAGCTGACAAAAACCGATCTCGTTGTAGCCAGCAGCGATAGTGTGGTGCTTGATGGCTGCCGGAGATGGACCAACCTCGCCGCGGAAATAATCAACCAGAAACTCCCTGCCACAACGATCGTCGACCTATCGGCCGACGAGTCGCGCTGCCGCCACTGATAGACGTTGGAGTGGTTGCGCCGCTTGTGCCCGTCGTCAGAGAAGTTTATTGCAGGGTTACTTCTCGCGTTTTACAGGGGGTTTTGCGCTACGTCGCTGGATTGCCATCACACCTGATATAATAGTAACCGTCAGCATAATGGCTATCGTCACGGTGGTGAACCAATATCCCCAAGTAGCCATCTGGACATGAGCCATTTTGATAATCACCGTCCCGATGGCAAATGATTGCAGGAACATTTTAATCTTGCCGGAGATGGTTGCGGCGAAGTTGATGCCACGAGCTTCCGCCAGGTGACGCAGTACCGTCACGTATGCTTCTCTTGATATCAGAATACCCGCCACCGACCAATGAATTGCCGCCAGGGCACCTCGGCTGAAGCCGAAAAGATTCGGCTCACCGATTATGGCAAAACAAATAAATGCGCCGCAGATGAGAATTTTGTCAGCCAGCGGGTCCATCATTCGCCCGAACTTGCTGGCAACGTTTAATTTTCTGGCGATGGGACCATCGATGATGTCCGTCACGCCCGCAGCGACGAAAATGACAAAGGCAATATCCAGAAAGAACGCTCTGTTTTCGGCATCGGGCGCAGGTGTGTAAAGAATCATAATCAGGAAAGCAACGGTTAAAGCTAACCGGGCAAAAGTCAAAATGTTCGGAATGAATCTTAGCATAGCGACGAGTTTACTTCTGTTTCAAATACAATTCAATACTAAATCTGCTGGACTAACAAATCGTAATCTTTTGAGCCAACGACTCGCGTATCGATAAACTCACCCGGATTTGCTGAGCAGTTTTCTATGATACAGACGCTGTCGATATCGGGTGCTTGGCCGTAAAAACGTCCCCGGGCGGTGCTGCTGTCTACTGAATCAACCAGGCAGAGAAGTTTGCTGCCGATCCTATTTTTATTTTTGGCAAAAGCAATTTTCTGCTGGGTCAGCATCAGCTCTTTGACGCGCTGCTGCTTTACATCGTCGGATATCTGCCCGGGCATATCGGCTGCGGGTGTGCCTGCTTCAGGATAGAATTGAAAGCAGCCCAAAGCATCAAATTTAACCCATCGGACAAAATCCAGGAGCTCAGCGAACTGCTGCTCGGTCTCCCCGGGAAAACCAACTATTAAAGTTGTTCGCAAGATGACATCGGGTAAGCTCGAGCGCAATTTCTCAATCAGTTTTTGCAGCCGGTATTTGGTATCAGGCCGACACATGGCCTTTAAGATTTTATTATTTACGTGCTGGATGGGGATGTCGAGGTAGTGGACGACTTTTTTGCTTTTTGCGATGGTTTCGATTAGCCTATCATCAATACCTGCCGGCCAGAGATACATCAAGCGAATCCACGCCATCTCCGCGATTTTTTCTAGTTTGGTTAGAAGGGTAGCCAATCCATCTTTTATTTTGAAATCCCGGCCGTAGTATGTTGTATCCTGTGCGATTATGTTTAATTCGACCACGCCTGCCGAGACCAGTTCAGCGGCTTCAGCGAGGACTAATTCCTGTGGTTTACTTCTAAATGGGCCTTTGATTGCCGGTATGGAGCAGAAAGAGCAGCGGTGATTACAGCCCTCGCTGATTCGCAGGTACGCCCAGTGACGTCCGGTGATAAGTAACCTATCTCTGTCATCGCTGCATTGTTCGGGCCAGTGTCCCAGATAAGCGGCAGGCTGGTTAGCTGAAATGGTTTTTTTGATTATTCGAGCAATATTATCTCGCTGGCCAAGTCCGACTATGGCATCGATACCGTTGACCTGGCTGAAAAGTTGTCGGCCCAGCCTTTGCGACAGACAGCCTGCCACAATTACTTTCTTAACCCGCCGGGGTGGGCTGAGTTTGCAGTCCACCGCATGTCGTATCGCTTCGAGCGCTTCGGCTTTAGCTGGCTCAATAAAACCGCAGGTATTGATGACCACAACGTCAGCGTTATCGGGCTCGGCGGTTATAAAAAAACCTGCCTGGGCAATTTCGGCTAACATTTTTTCGCTATCCACTACATTCTTAGGACAGCCCAGTGAAATGAAGCCGACAGTAGCATTTTTTTGCTGTTTTTTTGCCATAATCCGATAAAATAGCAGAAAAATGCTATTTGGTCTAACCTTTTAATTTGGATAAGTTAAACCTACGTATTTTTGTTTAACTTATTAAAATATGCTTGACGATAAAGAAGTAGGCAATATAATTGTTTTAATTGCCGTCTTTTCCTAAGACAGGGGAAGTTGCATACAGATCCACCGTGCCTACTATGCGTAAGGCTATAGTGGTGGTGTGATTATGGGCAATAGCAGCCGAAAATTTAGCTGCAGGCAAATCCTGATCGAGGTTTTGGCTGTAATGGGAGTGGTTTGGGTCGGAGGGTGCGGGGAGTTCATTTCCCATAAGCCAACCGGTCTGCAATCCCAGGCTATTATTGACGATTTGAGCAGGATTGAAACTACGCCTGAGCCGAATATTCCTCTGCCCGAAATCTACAAACAGCCACCCCAAATCGTCGAGCAGGTAGTCGGCGGCACCCCGGAGTTCAAATTATTCTACTTCTGTAAATACCATACCTCTGATGAGTTGAAACAAAT
>JBHIDV010000056.1:0-10826 GCA_046760285.1 Sedimentisphaerales bacterium | reverse complement strand
ATAATTATGCTGGCCATCCTTTATCATATAGTCATAAGCGCCGGCTTTCATAGCCTTGACGGCGATTTCTTCGTCCCCTGCGCCGGTAGTAAAAACAAGTGGTGTATCTTGCGTTAAATTCAAGACATCAAACGCTGTTCCATCGCCCAGAAAGTAATCAGCAATTACCACATCAAATTTGTCGCAGTCCAGGATGCTCCTGGCCTGTGCAAAAGAGCCGGCTATCTTATAATCGTATGGAAGCTGTTGCTCTTTGACCAGCCGTTCAAATGCCATCTGGTCAAGCTTATCGTCTTCGATCAGTAAAACTTTGTATGTTGTATTTTCCGTAGTTTTATCGGCCATTCGGCAGCTCACATAAACCCCAGTATAAATTGGAGACCTTCAAGTGCTCAAGTGCACACTTAACCGTCATCGCATCTACACTATCGTCTTCCACCAACACTACCAGCTTGGAGTTTCGCATCTTTCACCTCCATTTGGGGCCCCGCTTTGCGGGAACCCTCTTGCTTGGGTAATGTAAAGAAGAATGTGCTTCCCTCGCCCATCTTTGATTCTACCCAAATCTTGCCACCATATAGCTCAACGATTTTTTTAGCGACCGTGAGACCGATGCCTGTGCTTTCAAATTCGTCGCGAGGTGAAAGTGTCTGGAATATTTGGAAAATCTTTTCGAAATACTCTTCTTTGATCCCGGGTCCATTATCAGTGACGCTGAATTTCCAAAAGCCTTCCTCTTCGATGCAGCCGATTCTTATCTGCCCCTGTGGTTTGTCCATGAATTTGACGGCGTTGCTCAGCAACTTATAAAATACTTTGTCCAGAAGTTTTCTTTCGCATATTATGGTAGGCAATTCCTTCTCGACGGTTATTTCGATATTTTCCGGCGGAGCAATCTGGGCAATCACTTCTGTTAGAAGTGTGTTCAAGTCTATTTCTTTCTCTTTTTGTCTGTGGCGTACAATTTTGGAATATTCCAGCATTCTATCAATCAGCTTGACTGTCCGCTCTGCTCTGGTGGTGAGCAGCTTGACTTGTTCTTTGCCTTGTTCATCAAACTTGCCTGCATAGTCTGTCGCTATCCAATCAGCCAATGTTCCAATTCCGCGGAGTGGTGTCTTTAAGTCATGTGCTGCTATGTAGACAAAATCTTGAAGCTGCTTGTTTGACTGGCTCAGTTCGTGCACGGTTGATTCTAAGTCTTTGTTCAGCTTTTGTAGGGCTTGCTCTGCTTTCTTACGTTGGATAATTTCTCGGTTTAGATTATCTACCGTCTTGGCCAAATCCTGGGCCATATTTCTGAACGAACTTGCCAACTCACCGATTTCATCAGAACGCTTAATGTGAATATCGACATTGTATTCACCGCGTCCTATGCGTGAAGTCAACTTGGATAGTGTAGCGATAGGTTTACTCAAGCCGCGAGCTATAAAGAGGGCCACGATTACGCCTGCTGCAGATAATACTATGACCATAGCACCAATAGTAGAGATGCTTCGTCGCCTGCCCTCTTTGCCTATCCGCTCTAAATCATCTTTCATTTTTCTAATGTCAGTCCTTATACCTTTTAAGGAAAATCCGATTCTAACCCCACCCAGGAACTGACCTTGTATTTTGATGGGCATAGCAATATCGAGTATGCTATCAGTCTCTTGTATAATAAGAGTTTTGGCAGCCACTGTTTTGTTGCTCACCTCATTATCAAGAATCTTGCCTAAACGCGAAAGCTGCTTTGTTCCATCGTGGATAATTTTTCCTGTGGGCCCGTAAACATAAACATAGATTACATCTTTTTGCTCTTGGGCGGCCTTAGTGATATCGTAGATCGTCTCCATATCATATTGATAGACTGGATTCGTCAGGTTATTAGAGAGGAATCTGGCAAAAACCGTCGCCCTTTTTCGCAGTTGCTCCAATAAGTTATCTTCCATATTTTCCGAGCTGGCGTGTATTACCTCTTTGGTGATGGATGTGGATTGGACCATCACTGTCCCTGCGGAGATAATCACTACAGAGATAATCAATGAAAGGATAACTAATGTATACTTTGATTGAAGGTTGAGCTTCATTATTAATCTTCTGCTATCTCAGTTCTTCCCGAATATATTCCAGTATTCGCCTTGCTTGCTGTAATCCTTCTTTTGTCTCTCCCTCGAATTCATCGAATTTTTCCGTTTTGCTATAGGTCTTAAGGGCCTCTTTTGCTTCTGGGTCGTTATGGGCTTTCAGGAGAATCTGTTTTATTCTCTCTTTGATTTTGGGATTCAAATCTTTTCTTATCAACTCTACCATTCTGGGCAAGGGCTTGCTCCGATAGATTATCTTGAAGTCCTTCTTGAAAATCTCTGGGGTGATTTGAGGGTCTTGCCAGTCCAGATTATTTTGAACGCCAGCATCAACTAAGCCCTTATATACCCAGGTTGAGATGTTCAGCTCGCCTCCGGCAAATGCGTATCCGACCTTTTCGGCAAGGGGCCTTTCTCTCGGTGAAGAAAGCTCTTGCAATCTTAGGCCTTCTCTTTTTAGAACTGCCACAGGGAGAAAATAAGCACTTGTCGAACCGGGGTCTTCAAAGGCTATTTTCTTACCCTTGAGGTCTCTCAGTGTGCCTATGTCGCTATCTTTTTTAGTAAAGAAAATAGTATAATAGGTAGGTGCTCCTTTTTTCCATCTCCTCAGCATTATCTCTGCGCCAGTTTCTTCAGAGAAGATAATCGATGAAAAGATGCCCTCTGTTACCCAATCGATCTTTGCGTCTTTTAGCCATTGAATCATCTGCTGGTTGTCATTGGCCATCAATACCTCGCCCTGCGTAATCCCTACATCTTTCAGGTGAGCAACTACATAATCAACGATGGGCTTAAGCTGCTGGTAGTGTTTCTTCGGATTATCACTAACTCTTCCAATAACCAGGGTATCTTTTTGTGTGCTTCTAACAATTTCTTTTGATATATCTTTTTCTACAAATGGCAGCAGATTATTCACAGCGTCGAGACAATGTGTCGAGCCTTCAGGAAAGTCATCAAAACGTGTGGTCTGTTTAAATTCCTTCAAAACTTTTCTGCCTTGCTGTGTTTGATGCGCCTGCAACAGAACTTTCTTGATTTTATCAACTATGATAGGATCCAAATCGCCGCGATAGCAGACTATATGTCGATGGATATTTGGTGTGTGTTTTATTATGAGTAATTTTTCTTTCAGGTTTACGGGCAAGCTGTGGTAATAAACATTGTTTGTGGCTCCTGCCTGGGCTTTGCCCATAATCACCCAAAGCATAGTATTATAATCGTCTTTACTAAATATGTATCCTATGGTATTTGAAGGGACGTCCGTACCCCGCTCTTTCTTTTCGGCAAGATTAAGTCCTTCCGCAAGGAGTATGGCCTTAGGCAAATAGTAACCGGCGGTAGAAAAAGGGTCTTCAAATGCCAATATTTTACCTTTTAGCTCATGGACGTTTTTCAGGCCGCTATCCTTTTTTACAAATATGACACTGTGGTATTCTGACACACCGTTTTTCCAGCGACGTAAAAGTGGTTTTGCGCCGGTGGCCTTTGAAACTATACTAACCGGAAAAGGGCTATCCATATAAATGTCCACTTTGCCTTGGGTTACAAGCTCGATCATTTTTGATATTGAAGGTACTACCATCACCTCGCCGTGGTTTATACCTAACTCTGCCAGATGGACAGCTATATAGTCTGCCAAAGGCTTGAATTCCTTAAACTCCTCAACAAAACTATCGCCGATAGTGCCCAGAACTATTGAGTCTTTTTGCACCTGTCCAACGACATTTGTACACCATAAGAGAAGCCCTATAGAGGCAAGACATGCCGTTACTTTAAAGACCTTATTCATAGTTTCACCTCACTTTTAATGTCGGTTCTGATTTGGTCTGTCAAATGAGAGACTGTCATGCCTCTGCGGCATTTGATTTTGCATTGACTTTAGTTTATCTTTCAATTCTGAAAGCTCATCAGCTTTAATCGGCGATTACGGTCTCACGCCGCCTTTGCGCATAATCAGCCTGGGCCTTTTGTGCAATTGGTGGCATTAGCAAGGCCAAAATCAAAGCTACAAAGATGCAAAATTTACTTCCAATCATTCAACTCCTTTAGAATTTGTAGAAGAACTGAAAATAAATCTGCCTGGGCACTTTATAATCGCCCCCCTCGGAATGAGATTGATCAGTTATATTATTTATGCCCAAAGCAAGTTCTGCATTGCCATTCCAGAAGGTTTTTCCTAAACGTATATCAAACCTGAAATAAGGGACCACTGTTTCACCAGGATGCTTGTTGCTGAAAAAGGTGTCGGACCAATATAACTGCGTATTTAGGATAGTGGACTTGTCCAGATAGAAGCGATTGGTCAGACCGACCTTATGCTTTGGAATCGTCCAGACGGACAGCTCGCCGGTGTCACTATCATTAAGGTTTTTTTCATCCGTCTGATGCTCATAAGCGTGAAAACCACGAACAAGCCACCAATCGAAGGGCTTTGAATTAATTGCCGTCTCAATGCCATAAGTTGTCACATCAAGAACATTGTTCCATATAGCAGGATTTGAGCCTTTCTTGGCAATTAAATCCTTGTGTCTGTTGACAAATCCTTCCACATTTAATTCCAGGTTATCCTTCAATTTCCCCCTGTAACCGAGCTCGTAAGAAACCAATCGCTCATTCCTTAGAGAGTCATTTCCTAGTGTCTTACCATTATCCCGATAATCAAACTCTTCAGAGAATAACGGTCTTCTAAACGACTTTGACACAGCCCATCTGATAAAATGCTCTGGTGCAATTTTCCAGATTAGCACGACCCTGCCCGCCCAGTCGTGGTGTGTAAGCTCGTTATAGTGCTGCCGGTTGCCGATTGTAAGCCATAAGTTATCGGCAAGCGCAATTTCATCCTCGATGAAGGCACTTGCCTGGTCGTTAGCAAAGCTGTCCGGCCTCCAATGCTTTGTGTGGCCTGTATCGCGTGTGTAGTCGGCGCCCCAAACAATACTGTGGATATCACTGGTAAAGTGGTGCTGTATTTCCAGCATATCCTCACGGGTACGCATAAGAGCTTCAAAACGGTCATGATGAAAACTCTCACTCCAACGAATCTGGATAGAGCTTCCCTCTTCCAATTTTTTTTGCCAGATAGAGTTTATATACTGCATCGAGTGCGGACCGTGGTCCCCTGTGCTGTTTTGATGTCCGCCGGAGAAGGTAAGAGTCATATCATTGCCGAGTTTTAAGTCGGCCCGGCCTGTAGCTTGGAATGCCCGGTGGGAATGTTCGGGATCATCGCCGTGGTCAAGTCCACCCATTGTGCCCCTCCAACTGAGCGGCCCGTTTGTGCCGCCGAATCGTAATAATCCTTGCTCAAATTCCTTATTATTAAATCCGCCGTAAACAAAGCCTCCCTGAGTATCAGCCGACCTTTTAGTAATAATATTGATGACGCTGTTCATTGCGTTGACGCCCCAGATGACACCGCCGGCTCCGCGAATTACTTCGATGCGCTCGATATTCTCCAAAAATAACGGACGAGTTTCAAATTTCATCACCCCATTCCGGCATCGTACAAGGGCCTGCCATCCAGCAGAATCTGTACCCTGGGGGATGCCAGTTTGGCTAAACCTCGAGCGCTCATCGCAAAGCCATCGCTTTCGATCTGGGCTATCTCCATCCCCGGCACCAGGCGCATCAGGTCACTAGATGTGTCACGCCGACCTGTCGGATGTCTTCTGCTGTTATGACATACACCGCACTAGTGGCTCGAACTAATGGCTGTGGTCGTCTTGCCGAGGAGATAACTTCCACTTCCATCAAATCTTCAAGAGACATCTCAAAGAAATCTTCTTGCTCGTTTGGCCTTCGTTGCTTGGCGAACAATTGCTCATTAAAACCGAACACAGGCAACAGAATCAATAAAAATGCAAATGCCTGTGGCAAAGCATTTTTTGGGGTGAACATATTCATCCCATCCGAAAAACACTCCGTTACAAAAAGCACTGACATGGGTGGATAGTACCGCCTGCCCGCAAGTGCTCAAATCTGGCGGAGGTTTTACTATTTAACGCGGGCAGCGGTACTATCCGTTAGCAATTAAGACCACTCGGCACTTAGGACAACCACTTCGGCGACCCCGCACCAATTGTCCTGCGACGGAAGACCCGCCTTCTTAGATGTTGGAAGCCCGGACACTGGTTCAATTGGTGCGGGGCTAAATATTTAACACCACCTTTCAGGCGGGATTGCTGGCGCATTTTTACTTACTTTCGGTCTTTGCGTATTTTTCCAACTTTTTCTTGATAGTTTTACCTAACTGCACGGGGTCAAAAGGCTTAGTTATGTAGTCGTCAGCACCCTCGCATAAGGCTCGGCCCACATCAGCCATCATTCCTTTGGCTGTTAGCATAAATACCGGTATATCCTCGGTAGATTTATCCTGCTTAAGTTTAGAGAGAACTTCTAATCCATCCATCTCCGGCATCATCCAATCCAACAAAATCACATCCGGCCTTATCTTTCCGGCCAGTTCAAGAGCCCTGGGGCCGTCTCCAGCCGGGTATACTTCAAATCCATCCAGTCTTAAATTGTATTCCAAGACCCTGCGGATATGCTCTTCGTCTTCCACTACCAAAACAGAAATCCGTCGATTCATCATTTTCAAGCCCCCATAAACAAATGGACGTGAAAAGTGCCTAAAGTGCCTATAATGTTTTCGATTCTCGTTTAAGGTTATGGATGCTCGTATCGACGCTCGTCCCTTCGGCTTCGCTCAGGGCAGGCATAGAAGCTTGAAGCTTGTTTTTTCGAGTATCCAGCGGCTGGTTTCCAGCTTCGATACGAGCTTCGACACCAACAAACGAGTCTCCACAATAAGAGCAAACTTTAGCTCACTTTAGCTCTTGGCCCGTCTCTGGCACAGGGGCAGGGCGAGCGGCCTAATTCACGAACCCCCATAAACAAATGGTTTTTATCAAGGGAATTATCGTCATATCAGGCGGGTAATTTTACAAAAAAATATTTTTCGTACTGTCCTGCGTCTTCTGCCCGGCGTCCTCTTGACAGTTTGCAGTGCTTGTCATACTATCGATGTTGCAGACGGTAAATTTGATGTTTTTGGGGACAAAGAAGGTGTTAGTGCTTTGAGCAGTAAACACATTGCCATTTTGGGTTCGACAGGGTCGATTGGCAAAAATGCGCTGCGGGTAATCGATGCACTGGGACCACAGTATAAAATTGTTGCTTTGAGCGCCCACACTAATGTGGAGCAGTTAGCTGAGCAGGCCAGGCGGTATAAACCCCAGTTTATTGCTATTACCAATGCTGATTGCCAAGAGCAGCTTGACAGATTAATCAGCGATTTGGATGTTGAGGTTCTCAGCGGAGCGGATAGTCTGATAAAAATAGCTGAGCTTGAAGAGGTAGATATTGTCCTTAGCGCAGTTGTTGGAGCTGCGGGATTGTCTTCAGTTCTTGCGGCTGCCCGGCGTGGCAAAAGGCTTGCTATCGCCAACAAAGAGCCGCTGGTTATCGCAGGTGAGCTTCTTACCAGGGCGGCAAAAGAAAACAGCAGCATTATTTTGCCGATAGATAGCGAACATTCAGCGATTTGCCAGGCTATGCAGTCCGGCCGGCACGAAGAAGTTAATAAAATTATTCTGACCGCTTCGGGCGGGCCATTTAGAAAAGCGACCGCAGAAGAGCTGCAAAACGTAACGCTTGAGCAAGCTCTTGCACATCCTGTCTGGAATATGGGACCGAAAATCACCATTGATTCGGCAACGATGATGAACAAGGCATTTGAAGTTATTGAGGCCCATTGGCTTTTTGATATGCCGGTGGAAAAAATCGAGGTTCTGATTCATCCTGAATCAATAGTTCATTCGCTGGTCGAATTTGTGGATGGGTCGATGATAGCCCAGATGGGCGAGCCTGATATGTGCCTTCCCATCCAGTATGCTTTAACGCATCCTGCACGTGTTGCCGGAATCAATAAGCGTCTGCGGCTGGAAGAGATAGGTAAACTTACGTTTGAGAGACCCAATTTGCAGACGTTTCGTGCCTTGTCGTTAGGATATGAGGTGGCGCGGACAGGCGGCACCTCTGCGGTAGTGTTCAACGCGGCAAACGAGGCGGCGGTGCAAGAGTTTCTGGCAGGCAAAATTAAATTTGTTAATATAGTGGAATTGATCGAACATTGCTTGAACAAACATGATGTTAAGACCGATGCAAGCCTTGAAGAACTGCTCCAGGCAGATGTCTGGGCGAGAAAACAGGTCGAGGCACAGGTGCACAAGAGCGTAAGAGCATAAAGAAAAAATGGATACTCGATAATAGATGCTCGATGCCCGATACTTATCTGACGACAGTTAAGACTCGTCGAGAATCGAGTATCCGGTATCCAGCTAACGAGGTTGTTTAATGTCTAAATCAAAAGGTCTATTTAAGAAGTTGGAAGGATTTTTGTGGGCCGTTATTTTTGTGGCGATTGTTTATCTGATTATTCGCAATATCCATGTTTTTGGCAATATATTGCTGGTACTACTCGGATTTGGGGCGGTAGTCCTGGTTCATGAATTTGGCCATTTCATTGTGGCCAAGCTGTCAGATATAAAGGTGGAGGCCTTTTCCATTTTTATGCCACCGACTTTACTAGGCGTGCGCAAAACAAAGGACGGTTTTAAGTTTCGGATATTGCCAAGGTTTTCCGGCGAAGAAAACGGCGATTCTGGCCAATCCCCAGCAGAGCCTGCCCCCAGCGGAGTCGAGGGGGGCGATGAGCAGAGCCTGCCCCGAGCGGAATCGAGGGGAGCAACAAGAGTGGGTGAGACCGAATATCGCATCGGACTTATTCCGTTCGGCGGTTTCGTCAAGATGCTGGGCCAAGAGGACACTGGCCCGGTTAAGAGCTGTGACGACCCGCGCTCCTTTGCTAATAAGCCGGTCAGCACGCGAATACCAGTTATAGCAGCAGGAGTTATTTTTAATTGTTTCAGCGCCGTTATTATCTTTATGATAGTTTTTCTTGTCGGCATAAAGTTACCCCCACCAGTCGTCGGTGCAGTAGTGCCGGATTCACCCGCAGCGCGGGCAGAGCTAAAGCCAGGCGACGAAATAACTGAAATTGCAGGCGCCAGTTACGACCTGGACTTCAGCAATATTTCGGTAGCTGCTGCGTTGTCAGATGAGGGCCAAGAGGTTCCACTAAAAGTAAGACACGAAGATGGCTCTGAAGAGCAAATCAGACTTGTTGCAGAGCATCTACCCGGCCAACCACTGAGAGCCTTTGGTATCGGCCAGCCAATGAGTTTGACTGTAGCGGAGGTCTCTGACGCTAATAATTTATTTGAGAAAACAGGCTTGCTTCCTGGTGACCACATCACGCATGTTAACGGCAAAGATGTGCAGAGCTATTGGCAAATGGAGCAAATAGTTCAAAATACTTTTGCGCCGTCAGTGACATTAGTGGCTAAGCGGAGCATCTCTGGAGAAGTCCACCAGGTTGAATCGCAAGTTCAGTTAGTTCCAGATTTTGAACAAAGTGAAGTTGAACTTGGCCACATATATTTTATGGTGCCCCGTTTGCGTATCGCCGCTGTTTCCAGCCCCCGTGCTTCTATTAAAGATAAGCTCATTTCTTTACTTTATAAACTGCTTATTAACACCGGTATCAAAGAAAAGGCCATCGATGCAAGAGCTGATTTGAAAAGCGGTGATATTATTCTGGCGGTGGATGATATTGATAATCCTACTTACAGGGAGCTGCGCGATGTTACTGAGGAACACGAAGGTAAAGAATTAAAAGTTATAGTGCTGCGTGCAGATCCTAATGGGGCTGAAGAGACCTTGACAGTTACGGTTGTGCCCAGGCGCCAGCCGGGTAGCGATAGAGTAGTGATTGGCATTTTAGTGGTGCTGGATGTTGAGCATCCGGTTGTTGCCAAGACCATTGCTGTGGAGAATGGCCCGTCGAAATTAGAAATCCCGCGCGGAGCTGTGATTACAGCAGTTGACGGCAAAACAGTGTCAAACTTTTACGATATAGCCCGCGAAATCAGACAAAATACCGGAAAGCCTGTCACCATTGATTACCGTCTTGACGACAAAGCAGCTACGGTTTCCTGGAATGTAGGTGCGGGCAAAGAGAATATTACAGTCAAATCTACTTTTGCCGAATATATTCCTTTTAAGCCTCTGGAAAGAACCTATCAGGCGAGCGGGCCGATACACGCCGTTACAATGGGATATAGAAGGACTGTTATGTTCGTTGCTCAGACCTACCTGACGCTAAAGCGACTGATCGGAGGAGTTGTCAGTCCCAAACATCTAATGGGGCCTCTGGGGATAATCACGTTGAGCTATCGCGTTGTTGCTGAGGAGCCATTAATTAAATACATTTACTTTCTGGGTCTTATAAGTGCCGTAATCGCTGTGTTTAATCTGCTGCCTTTGCCGCCGTTGGATGGAGGTTTGATTGTTCTTATGCTGGTGGAAAAGATCAAAGGCTCAGCTTTGAGTGAGCGTACTCAAGGCGTCATAGCTTATACCGGCTGGGTGCTTATAGGCACGCTTCTTCTTTACGTAACATTTAACGATATTGTCAGAAGCTTCTTTAGCTGAGTGTATGCAAAGCAGTGCAGAATATCATAATGGCATATTTAGTGCCCTCGAAGAAGCAGACAAAGAACTCTGCCAGTTGGTAACGAAAGAGTACGAAAGGCGACAAAATACGCTGCAGCTCGGCGCTGCGGAAAATCAGTGCTCGATGGCGGTGTTAGCAGCTCTCGGCTCAGTGGTTCAGAACAAAACTGCCGAAGGTTTTCC
>JBHIDV010000055.1:0-10890 GCA_046760285.1 Sedimentisphaerales bacterium | reverse complement strand
ACTAAACGCTAACGGTTCGGATCGATGACAATTGTTTCCGTTGGGCCCCGCAGTTTATAGCGGATCCCTCGCCAGCAAATAGTTCTGCCAAAGGCTGAACAGATAATAAAAAATAATAGCAGCCATGACCATATCCAGAAGGCCAGGATGTCCGCGGCCATGGCTGCCTTCATTTGCGGCAAATCCTTCCCCAGTAATTTACTAACCATTATCTGACGAAGAATTGCCCGAACGAGCTGACCTGCGAAGAACACAATAGGCACAGCCGTAAAAAGAAGCACGGCTGAAAATTCGAAATCTTTTGTTGCTGTGTAGACTGCCACCCCAGCTCCACCCCATAAACCTAATATCGAGTATATACTGCTGCATAATCCGAACCACCAGGTCCAGGGTCTGCATACGCGCGTAATCAGGAATTGTCGCCGGCCAAATTCAAAAAGTTTTCGCCAGGTAGTGGATTCATACGAAGCCACCAGACAAGCGGGAACAAAAGTCACTTTCAGACCAGCTTTTTTGACGGCATAGCTGAGTGATAAATCGTCGCTTAGCGCCTTAGGCCAGATTTTGTCCAGGCCTACTCGTCGAAAGACCTCTACCCGGATGGCCATCGACCCGCCCCAGGCTTGATTGAAACGGGTGTTACCGAGCAATTGGACAACCTTGGCGTTTACCGCCGATAAGGCCAGGCTGGCCAGGTTGTTCTTTTTCGGTATGAACCAACGATAACCACTGGCAGCGCCATTCTTAGACTGGCGAAGAGGCCAAACTAAGTGACTTAGCCAGTCGCGGCGGACACAAATATCAGAATCAGCGAAGGCCAGCACATCGATATCGTCACTAATCCTCTCGTAGCAATAGAGTAAATTATGAATTTTTTGGCTACAGTGGTGCGTGCGGCCCGCAACTAACACCTGTACCTGCTGAGCTTTCGAGCTTTGGCTTAGTTGATTCTTCAATTTGCATAATTCGTCATAAGCCGGGTCCGATTTATCAGCAACCACGAACCACAGCGAATAATTTTCATAGTCTTGGTGGAAAAAGGAGGTGATATTTTTTTGAAAATCCGAATCTAAACCCTTACAGGGCACAATAAGAACGGTCCGCAACTGGTGCCATAAGCGTTTCTTTTTGTATTTGGCCAGCGCATAGCGATAATTATTATACGTCTGGACCAGGAATACCAATTGCGACAGAATTGCTGCCAGGGCTATATAATAATACCACTGCATTCAAATTTCAAATTTGGAATTTGGGATTTCTCACGCTATAGAGGCCAATGGTACCATCGAACTGACCAATTCGTCAATAGTGTAGGATTTTGCCAGCTCGATGGAGAGCAGACAGCCGTGATTGTGGTCGGAGGCGATAATTATCGAATTTTTGCCGGTTTGACGCCATCCCTGCTGCTGTGGTTGATGGCCAAGGATAAAAATATCAACGTCAAAGAGCTTAGCCATTTTATCGAGCAAGGCCTGGCTATGTCTTCTGCCCCAGGTTAATAAGTAAGCTGACCCTGGTTTTTCACAATCACTAATCTTTAGTTGCCTGTCCAGAATTTGTGGGTCAAATTTATCGGCGAAATGGTCGCTGGGCAGTGAATGCGACAGCCATATTCTGTTATCACATCTGACTGCTAACGGCTGTGAAAATAAAAATTGTCTTATGGCCAGTTTGATGTCGGTGCTGGCCTGCTGAAATTCTCGCTCTAAAGCCTGACGCATTGCTCGATTCATTTCTTTGCCCTCTTTCATCACTTCGCTATCGCTGATGAAGGCCGTGTCGTGATTTCCCATGATAATGTGAACGCGGTCAGGAAAGTTTAATTTATAGCGGACAGCGTCAAACAATAACTTATAAGATAAACAGCCGCCTTCAGAATTTTCTGGGCCTCCGTGTATGATTTCTTGCAGCACCACATGTCTGTCGGGCTGGTGGGGTAAATCGGCAAAAGCAATTATTCTTTCCAAATTTCGCTGATGTCCATGGATGTCACCGGATATAATTAACGAGCCATTGGCGGGTAGATGAATCAAGTTGCCGCGTCGAGAGCTGTCTGTACGGTTGGCTTCTGCGCCCTCATTTAGCAAGTTGATTATTGTTTGAGGCATTTTTATTCGCTTTTATTTTGCTACCAAATATACTATGTATCATCAGGTCCAACCTCGATGTAATGGTTATCATATTAGATGGGCGCCCCGCGGGGTCATCTTTTACACAATCCATTACCAGTTTAGAGATTCGTATGGGGATTTGTTTTTTTAATTCATGAGGCGCTCGAAGTGTCTCGGTCACGGGCAAGCCAAGATGGTTAGTCTTAGGTATCAAAGTGGGGACATTTTTCCCGGTAAGAGCCCAATACATGGTTGCTCCCAGATTGAAGATATCAGTTTTTGGGCCGAGCGGTTTGCGCCTAACCTGCTCAGGAGCAATGTAATCGGGTGTTCCCTGAATGCGCGGCTTGGTCGTTCCGATTTTGCAGCTCTGGCCCAGATCTATGATTTTGATGGAGCCGGATTTGCTCAAAAGAATATTATTTGGCTTTATGTCACAGTGGACGTATCCCTGCTGATGCATGGCATGAAGACCGCTGGCCACCATTCTGAATACCAGCAGCACATCGCCTAAACTCAAGGTGGGACTATTTTCAAGCGTTTCACCATCAAAATATTCCATAGAAAGCAGCAGCTCTTTTACCTTAAACATGCTACGGACTTTCTTTAGTTTGTAGCACTTGCGTACGTAGGGGTGGTCCACTCGGCGGGCCACTTTATATTCATTTTCCGTCTGTTCAAAGACCCTTGAATCTTCCGGCTTTTCAAATATAACTCGTTTTAGGGCAATGTTAGTCTCGTCCTGGTCATCAGTTGCTAAGTAGATGGTGCTGCGAGCGCCGGTTCCAATGCGTTTGAGTATGGTAAACCCCCCGATATTGAGTATATCTTTAGCCATGTTGGCAATCGCCTAAGAATTTAACCGTCTACGATACTATGATATCTATTTATAAGACGTGATAAACGGGCTTCTTGTTCTGTCAGTTTTGCATTTTAGTTATAAAGCCACTATAGTATACAAGAAAAACGTTTTTTATAGAACTTCCAACGATTTAATTAGGTCTTGCAAGTCCAGCAATTTACGATAGAAGTAGTAATTTATCTGTTACTACTACTACGGCAGTTTTCCCCTACTATCGGCAAAAACAGGTAAACCTTGAAAAGTTGTTGAAATTTAGTGGCTGTTCAGGGATAATTTGGATGAAATTAGCCTGGGAAATGCAGCGTATTGGTTTATTTTGGTTCATTGGTATTCCCCGATAGCTCAATTGGTAGAGCGGGCGGCTGTTAACCGCTAGGTTGTAGGTTCGAGTCCTACTCGGGGAGTTGTGCCATTCATAGTTTATATAATCAAGCGTATCTCTACCGGACGGTTATATATCGGCCAAACTGATGACACGGTTCGTCGTCTCGCCGAACACAACAGTCTTAACCGCAGGCCTACAAATATACTTCCAGACATGTTGGTCCCTGTCGGCTAATCTACTCATGAGTCTTATCCCAGCCGTTCTGAAGCCATGCGCCGGGAACGCTGGCTGAAGAGTGGGGTAGGACGGCTATGGATTAAGACTAATTTGGGTAGAGCGGGTCCGCCGCAGGCGGATTAACCGCTAAGTTATAGGTTCGAGTCCTACGGGGCAGTTGGCTATTATTATTCGTAAGTCCTTATTCTACAAGGACTTTTCTCGATGCAAAAGTGTGAAACTCCCAATGTGATATGGAGTCGAAAGTACTCCTGTCCACACGCAGCTATTGGGGTTCTGCGGATTCTGTTAGCTGCCTGAGCGCAATTAAAGGCCTGGTTCAAACAGCACAGATTCTGGGTAACATTGATTTGTAACTCCATTGTGTGTGGATGGTTACGCCGTTTTTGGGGCTTTGCCATCCCCAAGCTGCGTCCCCGCTTCCGCGGGGACAAGCTTGAGGCTGCCACCCAGGATTGAACTATGCTCAATTAAAGCTTACCTTGTGTATTGTATCTCTTTGTGTTACAACGTTTTACGTGAACTTGAGATTGTTCGAATCCTTAGGTTTTCCAGAAGGTCTGTGCTGATAGACCCAAAAAGTCAATGAAAATTTAATCGACTTAGTTATTGACAGTTAGTAGGTAAATTTAGGTTAAATAAAATAAACTAAAATATCTAAAAAATGTTAAATTAAGGGATTTATTTATTGACTTTGCTTGTATAAATAGCTAAAATACAGAAAACATACAAAATTAGAAAAAAGACTAAATTTTGGGTTTATTTATTGACATTTGGCAAACAGTTTGGTAAAAATAGAAAAAACGGGGGATAAGCGCAAGAACAAAAAATTTAAATTGCGAAATTTTATTATTGACATAGGTCAACAGAACTGGTAAAGTTGTAAACGGGCAAAGTAATTAAGTACATACATCGTTTTATAACGATGCCCAAGTTTGTATATAAGGCAATAAATAGCAATGCCGGGCTTAAAGTGAGGAGAGCGGAAGTGAGGGGTGATAGAAGGACATCTCATGTTCTTTCTTTGCCACAGCCACTTTTGACTCTGCTGGCCAGACTGAGTTAAGTAATAATAGAATTACTCAGTCGTTAGCAACGGTCAGCATTCAAGGAGGAAATCACACAGGATCGAAAGGGAGTGCCTTTTGCCCGATGGACGGGCAGGGCAAAAAAAGTCTTATTGTGCGCAGTTAGCGATAGAAAAATGGTGTTAGGGAATATTTGGGGGGACAAGACAATGAAAAAAGTAGCGATGATTTGTGTGATGGCAGTGGTTTGGTTTGGTTTGACTGGAGTTGCCCAAGCGGTACGCCCGGTGATGCCTTCTATGGTGCTTCCTGTTAAGCCGTTTAAGCCGTTCGTCAGTATATCCGTTAAGCCGGATATACTTGACCTGGGTACGATTCCGCTTAGGGGTAGTTTACCCGCTAAATTAGAAGCGCATATTATCGCTAACTGTCCTCATCAAGTTAGGGCATCTTTCAAGCCGTTCACTCGGCAGCGTGGTCGTATCTCCATACGGCCAAAGGATATGTCTATCAAGATAAATGGAGTGGATGTCCGGGTAGCTCGTAGGGCGGTGCCAATAATAAGCTCGGTAAAACCTACCCCTCCCGAAGGAGTTGATGTTCCGATAGATATGACCTTTAGGTTAGCCAACGCAGTGCAATACCCGGCAGGGTCGTACCAGGGAACCCTTACATTTACGGTTATGGGGGGCCTTAATTGAAGGAGGGTGATGAAAAGCTGAAGATTCTGCGGCGGATTTTGCCGTGTTAAGTTGTGTTAATTAGTAAATCGCTAATGTGCCCAGGACCCTACGGAGAGGTGTCAAGTAAGACCCCTTTGAAGGATGAGGGAGAAAGGAGGTGGGTATTGAAAAACTGACACTCGTAAGCAGGGGGGGCACACGAGCGAGCTGCCTGAGGAAACAGGCCCGGTCGTCAGGCGGTACGAAACAATTGAAGAACTAAATCGTAGGGCCCCGGCTCAGACGGGAAAAAAAGCGGGCTTGCCCGTAGGGGTCGGCGAAACAAGTTCTGGCCCGCTATCGTATGCTTGGCTCAGGCAGGTTAATGCCGAGCTGAGAACTGGGCAAGCCCTACAAAGGGCATATCGGCTCTTGAGGGGCGAAACTTAGAGAGGGAATAAAAAATGTTAAAGAACAGTCTAATTGTAGTAGCTGCGCTGACTATACTGGCTATAGTAGTTTCGCCGGCAACAGCAGGTGCGCCAAAGGAGGAAAAGCACAAAGACGCACTACGACTGAAAGCGAACGAATGGCCGGTTGAGTTTAAGTGGGTCGATCTCGAAAATTTCGTCATCCCGGTGTACATCGATGTGGAACTGTATATGGAAATCCCGAACATGAAGAAAGTAGTAAAGGAAGGGATCCATTTGAAGCAGGTAAGTTTGACGAAGTACGAGGGATGCAGCATTCCAATAGAGGTAAAGTCCAACTTTGATTTGAAACTTGGCGTTAAACTACTTGAATGGAAAGCTGCTTGTCAAGACATGGGCGCGGAAAAGGATACACTCGAAGTAAGAGATGCCGATTGTGCAGATGAGGCATCCAGTGTCTCTAAGACCCTGGGTGGCGACCCAGCTAAGAGGACGGTATACTTCAAGATTAAGGACGTGGACCCTTACAAGTATGATTATGCAAAGAAGGAGCCTTGTGCGGACATCCTAGTGCGTGTAAAGCCCAATTTCGATGCAGGAGTGTGGGTCGACCCGTAGGATAGTATAATAAAGGGAACGGCGGTAGTTATTGCGGTAAAAACGATCGTTACCCTCTTTAGAGAGTGGCGACTTTAAACAAGGGATGTTAATAGGGAGGGAAGGAGTGAATATCCGTCCCTCCCTAAATTTTTATACTCAAACGGGCATTTTTTGATTGACGAAGAATCTTAGAGCTGTTGTTTGTGTCGTTTCTTCAGCGAAGGCAAATGCCTTGAGCTTGGCCTTAGAGCCTGCTGTTGAGCTAAGTGAAGCAATGACAGCAAAGATGATCTCAGTGCGGAAAAGAACTTCTACGTTCCCCATCAGGTTTAATTAAGCAAATGGTTCGAATTTGATTTGGAGCGGCTACGGACATTGTTTTTTGCCATGAATTATTTGGCCTAATAACCAAGGCTTGTCAATTTAGAGAGCATAGGCAATTTAAGCATTGACATTTAACCTAATCGTTGGTAATTTTGGTAAAATTTTATTATAGTCTCAGTATAGCTACAGTTGTCCTTTTGTGGCCGGATTATGTTGCCGGTTAGAGGTCTTCAAGAGGAATTTATAAGATTTATAACAAGTAGGAACACGGGATTGCCGAAGATGTAGGAGGCGTTAAGGCGTGCTTAAATTGCGGAAAATTGGCCGTAGATGACTACAGATGGGATAAGAGATTAATCGCAGAGAGTGCTGAAAAGATTGGTTAATCGTAAGTGGCTAAATAATCACCAATTTATCTCAGCGTTGCCTGCGAGCTCAGTAGTGAAAATAAGGGCTGCGGTCAACTTCAGGTTATTGGAGGGGGACAAGATGGCAAGACAAAATGGCATGATGGGCAGGTATCGAGTTTTTATTATCGGAATTACGATGGTTGTACTTGTCTCTGCTGGGCCGGCATTAGCGCAGTTTATAGTCCAGCCGATGAGGTTGCAGCTTACAGCTTCTCCCGGTCGGCGGGTCACACATGAATTGGAACTTCAAAACCACAATCCTGATACAGCTATAGAAGCAACTTTGACGGTAGTCTACTTGAGCCAGTGGGAGGATGGCTCATGGCGCATCATTGACCCCAACTCTGAAGCTGATATCTCAAACTTCATGGATCACCCAGCCATACTGAATTCGTGCAGAGATTGGATAAGTTTGAGCGATGAGACTGTTCAAGTGGACCCGCTGACGGTAGTCCCCGTAAAGATAACTTTGAGAGTGCCGGCAGGTATGTATGGGTTCCACTGTGCGGGGATTGTGGTTAGTCTGAGAACCGCTGAACGGACCACAACAGAAGTAGGTGTGATTATTGAATTCGTGGTTCCTGTGCTGGTTCGAGTACCTGGTCGTGTGGTGCAGCATGACGTAGAGCTGACCGATGTGGGGATGGAGTTCCGCCCGGCCAGTGGGCAAAGCCCACCTACAACGCTGGTGTCAATGACTGTTGCCAATAAAGGCAGGACCCTTTCCCGTCTGCTGGGCATGTTAAGGGTCTGGGGTTTCTTTAAGGACCACTGGCGGCGAATTACAGAGGACCAACTCAATATGACCCTCATCCTGCCAGGGTCTGAATTGAAGTTAACTGCTGATATCGGGCGGTCTCTGCCACCCAGTAAATATAGGGTGGGTGGGTGGTTGTTCGTTGATGGCCGGCGGGTAAAGCCAATGGAAAAGGAGATAGATTTTGCCGGCGACCCCAGCACTACGAGGATTGCGACCGATGCACCACTTGACCTGAAGCCGAGGAACATTATCATAAACAGCCTGCCAGGGGCTACCCGCACGGCAGTGTTACAGGTCTTTAATGCTTCAGATGAAGAAGTCATTGTCAAGGTACAAAAGGCACTACCGCCTAAGCTTAAGGGTGTTGCTGCCGGCCCATTGAGGGGCGAAAATTTAGACTGCACCGACTGGGTAACTATGACACCTAAAGAATTCAAGCTTCCCAGCTATGGTCAGCAGAACATCCGCATTATTGCAAAGATGCCTAACCCAGAAGCAATACAGGCCTGCTATTATGCGCTTCTGGGTTTGTTTGCCACCTATCCTGACGGTCAGAATGCCGGTCAAACCACTGCGAATATCTGTATCTTAAATCAGAAGATCCAGGCCAAACCTATAGTATATCCATCGGGAGCGCTGAGTCTTGCTCGCCAGACCGGCTCCAAATATATTGTTACCGGCATGTTCACCAATTACGGCAACATTCACTTCAATCCTAAGCGGTGCAGGGTCACCGTTACAAGCATTGCATTAGGTGTGCCTATGAGCCAGGTATTACTTGGGGGCGGGCCTGGTGGCATTATGCTGCCATTGGAATCCAGGTCGTTCTCTGGAGAACTTGACTTTTCCGATTACCCTGAGGGTTATTACCGTATGGAGATGGGTTTAGAATATGGCCCCGGGCAGGTAGCAGTCAATCGAATAGGTATACAGGTCACCGTGCAGGGGGCACAAAGAGTTATTAGACTCGTAGGGCGGGAGGAGTTCGAGAAAATAGGGGTTAAATGGCGTTAAAGAGTAATTGCCGGCGGAGATATTTTGCTAAAGAAAAACGCTGAATTGCCGATACAAGGTAAAGATGTGTAGGACGTCTGCTTAATCCGTCTACGGCGGAGAGAAAAGGATGTTGATTTATGGCTAATAAAAATATGGGTAGAATTTTATCGGGCGCTGTGATAGTTTTCTGCGTCATTCTACTATGCACCCTCAGCATCAGCGGTCAGCAGTTCAAGGTCCGAAAGTTGACTTTTACTATTTCTGGTTCAGTGGGTCTGAGTGGTGTGAAGATGACGGGCCTTCCGAACAGTCCTGTTACCGATGAGAGTGGCTATTACAGCGATACCGTGGAATTCAACTGGAGCGGCAAGGTTACGCCGGTTAAGGCAGGTTATACGTTTGACCCACCTTACAGGCCCTATAATAATGTTAAAAGCAATCTTGAAAATCAGGACTATACTGCACAGATAATGAAGTTTACTATCTCTGGTAGTGTGGGTGAGGCAGGAGTGGTAATGGCTGGCCTGCCGGATAGTCCTGTTAGTGGCAGTGACGGCACTTACAAAGCCGTTGTGGAGTACGGCTGGAGCGGTACCGTTACGCCGGAGAAAGCGGGATATACCTTCACACCACCTTCCAAAGAATACACCCAAGTTAATAGGCATTATGCCAATGAGAACTACACTGCGGCTCTCATTACCTTTGATATTACTGGTTCAGTCGGCGAAGAAGGTGTGCTGATGAAAGGTCTGCCGAAGCCAATCTTCAGCGATGCCAGCGGCAATTACCGCGGTGAGGTTCCTTACGGCTGGAGCGGTACAATCACACCAGAAAAGGCAGGTTACACCTTTAGCCCACCCAGCCGGCCGTATTCCAATGTTGTCAACGCCCAAACCTATCAGGATTACATTGCAGAAGCGATCACGTTTGTCATTTCTGGCACAACTGGTGAAGCTGGTGTAGTGATGAAAGGTCTGCCGGATAATCCTATTACCAACAGTGTCGGCAGTTATACAGCCGTTGTTAACTACGGCTTCAGCGGTAAGGTTACGCCGGAGAAGGACGGTTTTACCTTCAAGCCGCCCAGTATGACCTACGTTGATGTTAAGAATGATATGGGCAATCAGAACTACACTGCGGAGGAGATTACCTATACTATCTCCGGTTTAGTCGGTCAGGAGGGTGTAGTAATGAATGGCCTGCCAGGCAATCCGGTTAGTGGTAAGGGCGGCACCTACAAAGTGACTGTTCCGCACGGCTGGAGCGGTGCGGTTACGCCAACAAAGGATGGTTTCACCTTTACGCCGGACAGCAAAATATATCCTCGGGTTACCGCAAACCTCTCGAATGAGAACTACACGGCGATACCGATTACCTTCACCATTTCTGGTACGGCTGGAGTAGGCCGTGTAGTAATGAAAGGTCTGCCGGGTCGTGTTATAACTAATGAAAATGGCTACTACGAGGCCACTGTTATTTACGGCTGGAGCGGTACAGTTACGCCGGAAAGGGCAGGTTACGATTTTGATCCACCTAACCGGACATATCCCCGTCTTATTAGCGCCGAGGTTAATCAGGATTACGTCCCGACACTACAGAAACGGACCATCTCTGGCAAGATACTCTCTGCCCAAGGACCCATCGCGGGGGTGATTGTATCAGCCAATAATGAGGGAGGGTCCACTACAACCAACGCTAATGGCGAGTATAGTCTGTTGGTGGACTACGGCTGGAGTGGTACAGTGGCGCCGAAAAGCGAAGGTTACACCTTTAGACCAAATAATAAAAGATACCCTCTTGTCACAACAGATCAGACCAATCAGGACTACACTGCGGAAGTGATTATGCTCACCATTTCCGGTACCTTGGCTATAGATGGGGTGCCTCTGGAGGGTGTGCTTATGTCAGCGAGTCAGGGGGGTATCTCTGATACCACTGATGCTAAAGGCTATTACAGTGTCAAGGTACCTTATGGCTGGAGCGGTGAAATTTCGCCAAAAAAGGAAGGTTACACATTCGATCCTCCAAGTGAAACGTACACTAACGTCACTACGGATTATAAGGATGGTAAGGCTGTGCCACGAGAGCCGCCCACACCTAAGCCTGCTGTGCCAGAGCCGGAGCCACTTACGCCGAGGCCAGCT
>JBHIDV010000054.1:0-10908 GCA_046760285.1 Sedimentisphaerales bacterium | reverse complement strand
CCGCATTGGAACGGGACACGTTCATTACAAAGGTTTCTAAAGTGGCTTATTTGTCCAGAAGGCATAAATGCCGCTTGTTCTTTAGGCAAAGCAAAGCCGTTAAACAGCCTTGCGAATCCACCTACACTTGTATAATGGGCCCTCTCAGCCAGCACAAAAATCCCATTGGCCGAGACACTCAAACTCTGACCAGAATTCTCAAGCTCTTGGATAGACTCTTGCAATACCAGTTTGTCAAAGCTGACCATACTCCTGACAAAGAGCAAGAATTTACCTTTTGCTGCCGTAGCTGCTGTGTCGAATAACTGCTGCTGTGGTAACGGACCATCAGCATTTAATACCTTAACAGATAGTCGGAACTCGCCTAACTGACCTTCGTCAATCTGCAGATGTTGGTCGTTAATGACGACCAGTTCATAGTTCTCCGGCAACTTCGCCTCGCGCAAAAAAAGCAGGTATGTTTTAAGTCTTGAAGAATCGTTGCCTGCGGAAAAGATAATCGAGCAACGCACCGCTGTTTCAACCTGTACTTCTGAATTTAGCATGACCCTAATAATCAAATGTTACTGCGGTAAGTCTGTATAATTTTCCTGCCTTTGCGAATATGGCTTAGCTTTTCAGCAATGTCAGCTTTCTGAGCAGTGAGAGCCAGGCACAGGTCCTGGTATAATTTTTGCAAGTGCTCTCGCCGATTCTTAAATTCAGACAGTTCAAGAATTCCTGCCTGTGTTATTTTTTCTACCAGACTGCCGGCCTGTGAGCTTAAGCGCTCCATATCGATAATGCCACCCTGACGAACCAGCTCTATTTGCTTTTCTAACAGACCCTGCAACTCCTCCAATCCGCCGGCGGCGGATAACTGCCTATCTGGAATAATTTTATCAGCACTCATTGGACCTAAACTTCGACCCACACTCACGTGTGTGGTAACGTTTGGCAGCTTTGAGACTTCGGCGAGTTCAGTCCAGCCGCTAAATTGTGTTCGACTTCTTCCAGCAGATTAGCTGCATCTTGATTGGTCGGTTCCAGAGCTAAAGTATCCAGCAGAACCTTTTTGGATTGCTCCAGCCGGCCCTCTCTCATATAAAGGGCCGCTAAAGAGAACGAAACGGCAGTGTCACCCGGGTGCATGTTCAAATACACCTCCAGATAATGAATAATCTTTGCGAATGAGCCCATCTGACAGGAAGTCTGAAACAGTCCTAACAGTGCCGTTATGTTATCGCTGTCCAGCTCAAGAGATTTCATATACAGCTCAAATGCCTGCTGGTAGTCTTGCTTCTGTTGAGAGACCATAGCCAGGCCGGCATAGGCTTTGGCGCAGTCAGGCCCCAGCCGGCAAGCGACCCTAAAGGCTATTTCAGCATCGTCGAGCAGCTTTTTTCGCAAGGCGACCACACCTAGCCCCACGTAGGGTCCCGGCTCATCAGGCCCCAGCGACGCTGCCCTTTCGTAGTAGCGTTGGGCCCGAGCGTAATCACCAATAGAGGTGTAACAATCTCCTAATTCCTGCAAAACCTCGTAGTGCTGGATACAATTTTGTCCGTCCATACTATTTTTTGGCGTTACATCCATAGCAAATCTTTCCCCTTTAAATCTCTTGATACTCTCTACCTATTTGTCTGGAACCACACTCTATGGAAATCCCTCGGCACTAACAACATAATCAGTCTTGCTGACAAGTATTTGTTCTGCTGTTTTGAGTAATTCGATAGCAGCGTTGAATTTTTTTTTCTCTTTGTTGACTTTTGCCTCCAATAAAAGTGTATCTACCGTGGGACGTTGCTGATTGATTTCGCTGCTTAATCTCAATGCTTTGGTATGGTCCCCAGCTTTATAAAAAGCCTTTGCCGCCAGGGTCTTCATCCACAGCTCGTTTTGGTAGCGCTGGGCAATATATTCAAACATCTGGGCTGCTTTTGCCCAGTTTCCGTCAATTTCGGCTAACTGAGCTTGTTGAAGAAGATTGTCAAACTGGAAAGGCAGTTCCTCAAAATTCGGTTGTCTTAGTCTGATTCCTGCTGCTTTTAGAGATTGCCGCAGCGTCAGGCTTGGAAAGTTTTTTCGGGCATATTGTAAATCATCCTTTCTGACTACCACCGCCCAGATGTTATCGGTTGAGCCTTGCAGCTCAAACGCTTGCCTGCTGACTGAGCTATTAATCAGAACATACAGGGCATTCTCGACCCACATTTCCTTTATAGGAAAGCCACCTGGTACAATAGTAACATACTTACCATCGCACTGGGCCAGGGCTGCGTCTATTCGCTGGGCACAAGAAGCCAGCGGACTAACCGGTACAAAGACCACATTCGGCATATCGGTGTTTAGTCTGGCAAAATCTGCGTGCGGCAGTGGTAGATAAAGTTTGTAGGGGTAGAAGGTATACCGCCAGATAGAACTGATGGTTTGCCCTGCTTGTGGCGAAAGCCGGCCGGTCGTGAAAATAATGGACATATCCTCAAGCTTTGGCCAGGGCTTGGCAGGTCTTGTAGTTCGTATCGCCAGAACATTGCTTAAGTATTCACTTTCATCTTTTCGTCGCTGGATTGATATCCTATCGCATTGGCCAACCGGGCTATAAAATTCGCCTGTGATTTCATGTACATGATAGAAATCCGAAAAGAAAGCCAGCCGGCGAGTCATATCCCAATCGATTAGTACGTTGAGCTGCTCGTTATAGGGCCCGGTTTTCTCAATTAAGTCTCGGCGATGCATTAGGCATACATGCAGGACGTGATTAAAGTACAGCATTAAAAAACGGTCAAAGTCCCTGCTAATTTCCACAACTTTACTTAAAACCTGCCGGCTGCCGTCCGGCGCAGGCTTACAATATGTCTTGTACAAATCACTATATGCAACCTGGCAATCGGTTTGCCCCTCCAGGGCATCGACCAATGTTTCGATATGATGGGGATAATATATATCGTCATCGTCAAGATAGGCAACGTATTTACCTTCAGCTCGAGTAAGGGCTTGGTTAAGCGAAAAGGCCTTGCCGCGATTTTCTTTTCTGCTAATGAATATCAACCGCGGGTCGTTAAACGAATTAATTATATCGCTTACATCTTGACCGCCATCGGCCACTACAATGACCTGCACCCTTCTATAACTCTGGCGCAAGGCGCTGGCCAGAGCCCCGGATAAATATCGGGGCCGATTAAAAGTCGGAATGAGTATGCTAACCATCGGCCCAAATCTCGGATTTTGTATCGTGCATCTCACCTTACGTCTGCGATTCGTAACTCATAACCTGTGTTTTCGGCTGCTGCCTACATTCGGCTTCGAGTTGAGTAAGAATGCTGTTGATTGTGCTTAACTGATTTTTCAGAGGATAGTTTTCTTCGACAAATCTGCGATAACGTTGTGGTTCGTATGTATCAGAGAGAATCTGCTGGCAGAATTCCTCAGAGATGTTAAATAAAAACTCTGACGGAAAGGCCTCGCTTGCCCCGGGAAAATTATGGATAACCGGTTTCAGTCCGCAGGCCATGCCTTCTAACAGCCCCATACCCTGACTTTCTGCAATGCTACCGGAGACAATATAATGTTTGTCTTTTAGCCAGGAGTTTATATCTTCCTGCCAGCCGTCAAAGAACACTACCTCTATGAGCTCCAGTGCCTGAACCATATGCCTGACATACTGCTCCACCATTGGATTTTGAAAAATTCCGGCAAAAAACAGCCTATACTCTGAATCGATGTAGTGTAATTTTTGCATACATTGTAGAAGCAGCATGGGATTGGCTCTCATACTCACTTGGCCAATACAGGTGAGATTCTTGCCGCGTCCTCTATCAATGAACTTAAACTTATCAAGGTCTACACCATTTGGAACCGTAACCAGCCGTGTACGATTTTCAATATCAGGCACTTTTTGAAGCAGAGCGTCTTTGACAAACGGATTGCCATCTACTATGAGTACATCGATATTCTCCCACAGGATTTGGCTTATCCAGTCGAGCCCCGCCCCTGCTTGCGCAGGGGTAAACTTGTCCCCCTGAAAACGAGGAGCGGGGACTTGGTCAAATCCACGCAGCCGAACAATGTTTTTGCAGACCTTCGGCTGTTTCGACGCTTGTACTGCCACATCGGTGCACCCCTCAAACCAGCAGATGTCGCTGGATTTCATCAATTCGTAGGCCTCATTGGCATTTTGACCTTCAAAAAGCCGTACTGGAAAACGTGGCTCGATAAATTCGTGAATATCTGTGAGAGACTGCATCTGGTCGGCTGGTCCACAGAAGAACGCAATCCTGGCTCTTTTGCTGCGAATCACTTCAATCATTGGCTTAAGAATCTCCTGCTCGGGCGCCAACTGGAGTGAACGAAGCAATGTTTCAATAGCGTCAGCATAATTTCCCTGGTTCAAAAATACATTGGCGGTTCTGTTAAGTACGTCCACATTTAGTATGCCCAGCCGTTGCATATCGTCGAAAAGCTGCATGGCTTCGTTGGCTCTGCCGTCAGCAAGATAGACTTCTACTAAATTCCATACTATCTCCGCATCCCGCACCAATTGAACCGGAGACTGTGGGTTCTGGCTCAAATGTTCGGTTGGCTCCAGCTGCGTGGAACAATTGGTGCGGGATAAGTCCCTTGCTTGGACCAAATGATTGATAGCTTCATCCGAGCGGCCTAAGCAGTGCAGGATAGCCCCTGCATCGTTCAGTGCCTGCGCATCGTCAGGTGTGGTCTGAAGGTGTTCTTTGATGCAGACAAGAGCTTCTTGATATCTGCCAGCTTCCGCTAATTCCAGACCTCTCTGATAATTATTTGAATCTGTTGACATTGTCATCGGCTTTACTCCTGTTCTCGAAAACAGCCATACTATCGTGGGAACCTGGTAAACTCGTGCAAATTCTGTGCCGTCACCTCTGATATGTATTTATGGACAGTTTTTCAGGTCTAATCCCTCGACCGGCTCGGGACAGGCTCCAAAATTTGCATAAATATCAGACATAAGTGTTAGGCGAATAGGCATCTTTAGATACCTAACTTTGGGCCCAAGACGTTATTTGATGAAATCCAGCAGCGACAAGGACATAAGTTTTCCTGCTACTGATAACGACATTTGGTATAGAATCTCACGGCGAGAAAGCTCAATTGCTACTTGGGCGATGTCAGCTTCCTGCAGACGGGTTACCTCATCGTCGCTGTTTAACTTTAGAGCGTTAAGAGTGTCTTTAAGGTTGTCTAAGAATCCCATTTTTGCCCCCACGGAAACCTCGGACTGCAGCAGTAGATTGCTTATCTCGTCCAGTGAATTTATCGAATTGCTAAGCAGCTCTTGCAATTGAGCCTCAGTAAGTCCCCTTTCATTTCTCAGTATATCTCGAATACTAATGAGGGTGTTGAATATGTCGTAAGTTCCGGGTACGCGAACCGGCTCGACCCCGGTGCTGTTTATCTGCGTGCTGTCAACATATAGAATTTTGCCGGTTTGCGAATCCGTTACGGCTTGGTTGGTATCTCCACCAGCCGGCACGGTTACATAGCTTGCTCCATCATCGATAGAGAGCTTATAATTGCTGCCGTCATGAATTACGGTCAGCCATACGTCACCGGTAACACTGGATGTCCCTGTGCCGGCTTTAGCGCCGGTATCACCCAGAAAAATGGGGGTGCCGCGGTTGCTCGAACGAAAGATGTCATCACCTACATAAAAGGCTGACGATTTCAATCCGGCAGCCACCTCTACATCCCGACCCTCAGCACTACCTTGGTAGGTTACACTGGTGATTTCGCCATTAGTGCGCTGCACAACATAGGGTGCCGACGTCGTATTGCTTCCTCCAAACAGGTATTGCTTGGCATGTTTGGTATTAGCCAATGAAACTATCTGCTCGAGTATGTCGTTGATTCCATCTGCAATTCTTTGTCGCCCTGCTTCGCTGTAAATGCCGCCGGTGATTTGAATGAGACGAGTTTTGGTCTCCACAAGCTGTGATGTCATGTCCCCAATTATGGTCGAGGTAATCTCCAGCGTATGGACCATCTCTGACAAATTGTCTACATAATTTTTCATCTGTCTTTGCTGAGAGTTAAGCCCTAAAATCTGATATGCAGTAGATGGGTCATCAGAGGCCCGATTTATCCGGGCCCCGGTAGATGCTTGTTCTTGTAGGCGAGCCAAGGCCTCGCTGTGCAAATACAAAGCCAAGCTAATATTATCGTAAATACTGCTTAACGAACCACTCATATTCGTATCTCGTATTGCGTATTGCGTATTTTTTTTACGCAATACGCATCACGCACGACGCATGACGAATTATATTATTTCCATTATAGTTCGAATCGATGATTGAACCGTGGTCAGATATTTAGCCACTGCCTGAAACATCTGCTCGAAAACCAATATCTGGGCAGCTTCATCATTGATATTGACGCCACTTATCTCGCTCCGCTTGTTGGCAAGGTTTTGAACCATGATCTCAAGGTTGTCGGCGCGCATTTGTTTGATGGAGATTTGCTGACCGAGATTCGCAATCAGCCGATGGTAAAACTCTCCGGGCGTCATCCCGTTCAAACTACTTATAGCTTGGTCCCTCAAGCCTACCAGCCGCAGAGTATTGGCATTGTCGTTCAGTTCAGGCCCAAGAGCCGTCGCTATCCGGCCCGGCGAATTGAGCAGATCTGAGCAAACCGCCATATCCGTCGCACTGCTGCCGGAAAAAAAGGTGTTGATTCCAACTGCAGCTAACACTCCCGAAGTATCGGTGTTAGCAAACGCCTCGACTTGGAAGCTGTCTGCTGCATTTAAGTCACCGCTGCTCAGAGATATTTTGATTCCGTTGCCTATATCGAGCTTATCACCTGCTGCATAGCCGGCACCGATGTTGAGGGTGGTGACAACCTCACCCGCCCCATTTTTGACTTCAAGCTGTAAGCTGCCATTGCCAACCTGCCCGCTACCTATTACTGTGAACGTGAAGGTTTGATTTTCGCTGCCATTATAAATACCCGATACAGATATTGTTGGTGGCGATGTTGAAGTCAGATTACTTGCTGTTGGCGTTGGCAGAACGGCAGGGGCAAAATCAAATGTATAGTTTGTATCGGCCTGGATATGCAGCTTCGAAGAATTCACAGAAGCACTTAAGCCGGTAATGGCCGTAATAGCCGCGGCTATAGTGCTCAGTGAATCGGTCGAGACATTAATGTTGATTTCATGGCGTGAAATTTGGCCGGTGCTGGTATTAGTAACTCTTATATATATTTTGCCGTCGTTTACAGGCGGCTCGAAATCAGCAAGATTCTCGCTTGTCATCCTCCAGCCGGTCAACTCACCGAAGGAACCCTCTGAACCTACTCCTTGAACATGGTATTGATTTACCTGCTGTATTATAGTCCTTGCCAAGGCGTTCAAGTCACTAACAATGCCATAGATAAGTTCATTCTTCAATAACAACAATCCGCCGAGTCTTCCGCCTTGCACGTTTGTGTTATAATTGTGCGCGCCGGCAGCAGAAATGCCCAGGAACTTGCCCTCATTCAAACCCATCTCTAATTCGGTGCCAGTTGGGCCTATCACTACCGGTATCCCAGCAATGCTGATATCAACCACACCGTATTGGCGCTGCTGAGTCTGGATACCAATCAATTCTGACAGCTCTGTTATGCGCTGGTCCCTTTGATCTTGCAAGTTGTTGGTCTGCCCACCACTAACCTGGATTCTTTCTATGTTGCTGTTGAGCTCGGCAATCTGGTTTATTAGCGTATTAATCCGCTCAATGGTATTTTCAGCTTCTAACGCCATCTGAGTTTCCAACCTGGCCAGGAATTCTCCTAATGTTCTAAATTGTCCCGCCAGATTCTGACCAGCAGTTACAGCTTGGTTTTGCCAAATGATCTGCGAGGGGTGAGCGCTAAGGTCTTGCAAGGCGTTGAAAAATTCGTCTATTATTACACTCAAACTGCTGCCGGCGGAAAGCTCTCCAAAGGTGTTTTCGATAGTTTGCAGCGTGATAAGTTCCTGCGAAATCTGTTGTGATGAAGATTGCTGGTGGAGAATCTCCTGCTCCAGAAGGGTGTCGATCAATCTGGTGATGCCAGCAACGTTGACACCTCCTCCCAACAGAACTGAGCCAACTTGTGACGAATATGCGGGAGTAAGATTTATCCTCTGACGGTGGTAGCCGTCGGTAGCCGCATTGGCAATATTATTGCCGATTGTGTCCAGGGCCTTTTGGGCTACGTCAAGACCGCTCAACGCTATGGAATAATTCTGCATCTGTTTTCCTCTTAGTGATTGGTAAATGGTAACTGGTAATTACCAATAACCATTTGCTCAAAGCTGCAAACTAACAAAAGCCCCCCCGCTTTCTGGCGAAAGCAAGATGGGGGGTCGTTTGGCTGCACCATTGGGACTATAGTAGACCGTCCCTGTCTTGCTGAGGTCAAAGATGGCTTTCAAAAGTAGGTTGTTGAATCTGGCGCAGTCTGATAGAAGTAATGCGATGCTTAAATGCTCCTTTTTGAGCTGCTCAACCAACGTTCTAAGTTTTGTTTTTATGCCGGTTACTTGAGCCTTTTTCCCTTCTGGCACTATAGCCGCAAGTCTGGACAAGGTTATTTGCTCAACCTCCCCGCCAAGAGCATTTGCCAAATCCTTTCGTAGAGCCTGGCGTTGTTGAACATTTTTAACATAACTATCTGATTCAGCCTGGATAGTCTGCAGTAGTTTGCTCAGGGCCACATCGTCTCGCTTGATGACCAGGCTGCGTAGTTCATCTAACCAAGAGAAACTCTTCTGTATATGCCGGGTATCCTCGTCCAGAACGGCCAGCAGTTCATCAACTTTATTTTGTATTACTGTGGCTTTCATACATTCCTATTCAGTGACTCGGCTGAGTTATTTGTTTGCTCAGCGCCGGTTAAAAATTTGTATATCTCCTTCCATAACCCAAAGCCGCCCTTGTTTGCAATATCCTGGGCCAGATATAACCAAAATATTCCCTGCACTTGTTTGGAAACTCCATCTTTTTCAAAACCCCAGTCACCAATGGTGTTTTTCATCTCGTCCAACAGCTTGTTAAGTAAGACCGATTCAAAATCTTTGGCTACCTGGATTCTGGATGCTGGATGCTGGTTGCTAGTATCCAGAATCGAGTATCCAGTATCTATGGCAGTTGATATCAAATTGGTGCTGTCCATAATATTATTCCTAAGGTTCCCGCAAGGCGTCCGCCTGTGGCGGACTACATTATTACTAACTTGGCCTGAAGAGCACCTGCCTCCTTTAAGGCATTAAATATTGCTATCAGGTCTCTCGGTGTCGCTCCTATAGCATTTAGCGCCTTAGCCAACTCAGAGACGGTAACTGCCCGGGAGACAGGAATCAAATATCCATCCTTCTCCTCAACAGCCGGTATGGTCTCCGGAACAACTACTGTCGTGCCCGCATCGGAGAAAGGCGCAGCAGGTGGCTGAGAGACTCTGGCAGTTTCTCTGATCTTTACTACAAGACTTCCCTGAGAAATCGCTACTTTTGAGATGCCGACATTTTCTCCCACTACAATGGTACCAGTGCGTTCGTTAATAACTACTACCGCAGGGACATCAACCATCACTTGCTCGGCTGTAATATCATCGATAAAGCCAGCTATTTGTGTCTGATTGATTTCACTGGGAACTTTAACTTTGATAGTGCCCGCATCAATTACCACCGCACTATTCGGAAAGGATTGGTTAACGGCTTTGCTGATACGCTGGGCAGTTGAAAAATCGCTGTTTCTAAGATTGAGCGTGATAAATCTTTGACCTGCGAGGTGTTCTACAAACGTAGCTAATTCTTGCTTTTCCACTATTGCGCCGTCAGGGATCCGTCCCACCGTCTGGTGGTTCTTAGTAATGGAAGCGGTCTGGCCTGCTGCCGTCCAGCCGCCAATCGAGATACCTCCCTGAGCTACCGCATAAACCTGGCCGTCAAGGCCTTCCAACGGTGTCGGTAAAAGCATTCCGCCTTGGAGGCTCTTGGCATCTCCTATGGCGGAGACGTCAACATCGATGCGCGAGCCACTGCGAGCAAAAGGACCCAGTTCGGCTGTAGCCATAACCACCGCGATATTGCCGCCGGTCAAGTCAGAAGGACTAAGAATTATGCCCGCGTCCCTAAATATATTGGTCATTATCTGTCTGGACGGTAGTGTGGTATCACCAGTGCCAGCTAAACCTATAACTAATCCGATGCCGGTAAGGGGGTTGCTGCGAAGGCCTTGAATATCAACAATATCCTTTATTCGCTCGCCCTGTCCTACACCGACGAAAAACGCACAGGTTAAAACCGCACAAACTAAAAGTGTCCTTGTTCCTGTCATCATTCGAAATTCCCTATAAAAGTCCGTGTCAGAATGGCCAAAGAATATCGAATACTCTGCCCAGCCAGCCGGGCCTGGTATATGGTGCTGCGACACCACCATTCCTGGTCACAATACGAAAGTTCGCCACCTGCTCACTCTTGACTGTGTTATCAAACGCGATGTCGCTGGGCCTGACTATGCCGCTTACCTCAATGGTTTGTATATCACCTGCGATGTTACGGTCGCGAGTCCCCATAACCACCAGATTGTGGTTTGGCAGGACATCCACAACCACCACGGTGACCCGATCGACAAAGCTACGCTCGTCTTTATAATCAGCTTTGCTGGTCAATTCATTGTTGGTCTCAGCTTTCATAGTAAAACCAGGTATGCTCGGCAGGATATGGTCGATATTCAGTTTTCCATCAAAGGTGCTTGACCGGTCGGTCTCCTTTTTCAGATCTCTTTTTGCCTTGTTATCGACTTTACTATCCTCGGTGATTTTGATGGTCAGTACGTCACCTATGTTGCGGGCTATGTCATCGGCATACAGGTCTTTCATATTCTTGTCTCTTTTAGCCCAGATAGAACCAGCTTGTGAGCATGC
>JBHIDV010000053.1:0-10978 GCA_046760285.1 Sedimentisphaerales bacterium | reverse complement strand
ACAGCATTGTCCGGCAGGCGGACCAGATATCTGCTGAGCCAAATAATAAGGACGATATCCAATCGTGAAACATCGGGAAATTTTCGATTTTCGATTGTCAAGTTTTAAATTTGAAAATCGGCAACCCTGTAGTAGTTGTTTCTGGAGGGATAATACCAGTTCCACTATGACCGACCTTTTCAAAAGCTTGCTGTCGCTAAAGATTGGCTTCGACCGAGCAGTGGATTCTAGATGCTGGATTCTCGGTTCTAGATTCTGGATTCCAACGAGTATCCAGTATCGAGCATCGAGTATCCAGAACTTACTTGCAAGTCAGGAAAAAATCATTTATAATTATATTGCGGATAATTGCCTGCAATCATACGCTACCATATAGGGGCTCCCCAAACGGATTTTTCGCTGGCCCCCAGCGAAAAATGCAGGTATTTTTTACTGCTTGCAGTAAAAAATTCGTTTGTGGAGCCCCAAATAGTGAGTGTGACAAATGAATGGTGTCGAGAGAAAAGATGTAGAGGGACCCCACAAGGCGGGAACTCAGCCAGTAGGAGTAGTTCGCGAACCGTCCCTACAAAGGCTACAAAGAGCGATGGAAACGCTCTGTGCCGTAAACCGCCAGAATCGGTTCAAAGGCACCGCCATGGCCTTGTGTAACGAGCTGGCCTCTCAATGGCAATGTGAACGGGTTAGCGTGGGCCTGCTAAAAGGTAGATATGTTGAGCTGAAAGCCATGAACCACAGTGAGCATTTCAGCCGAAAGATGAGACTTATCCAAGATATCGAATCTGCTATGGAGGAATGCCTCGACCAAGACTGTGAAATCGTTTATCCTCCTTCACCGCAAGCCTCCTATATTAGCCGAGCAACTTCTGAGCTGTCCGTTAGGCAGGGCCCGCGGGCTATTTTGAGTCTGCCTTTACGTTTAGCCGGAGAAGTTCGGGGCGTTGTAACTGCTGAGCGGCCAAAAGAGTCGCCCTTCAATCTCGAAGAAGTCGAGGCAATTCGCCTAACTTGTGAGCTGTGTACGCCGAGGTTACTTTCCTTATATGAGTATGATCGGTGGTTTGGTGCCAGGGCAAAAGCATCCGCGCGCAGGGCCCTGGCAGCTTTAGTAGGCCCAGAACATACCTGGGCCAAGGTCTTGGCAATACTACTATTTGTGGTGATACTTTTTTTAGTATTTGCTAAAGGACAATTCCGGGCGGAGGCGCCGTTTGTGCTGCAGGCAATCCATCAGCAGACCATTTGTGCTCCCTTCGATGGGTTTATCAAATCGGTGAACGTCGAGGTCGGTGATGAAGTTGAACAGGATAAAACCATCCTGGCAGAACTGGATACGGCAGAGTTGCGTTTGCAACTGGCGGCAGCAAAGGCCGAAAGAGCAGGCTATCTTAAGCAATTTGCCGCTGCTATGCGAGATGGTGAGACTGCACAGGCCCAAATTGCGCAAGCAAATGCGGACAAGGTGGCGGCGCAAATTGAGCTGTTTAACTACTGGATAGACCAAGCAAAACTCGTATCGCCCATCAATGGTACGGTCGTCAAAGGCGACCTGAAACGTCAAATTGGGGCCCCAGTCAAGACCGGAGATGTGCTTTTTGAGGTTACGCCTCTGGAGTCACTGCGGGCCGAGCTACTATTATCAGAGGATGAGATTTTTGATGTTGCGGTTGGTCAACACGGATATTTGGCCACGGCATCTTACCCTGCCCAACGCATCAAGTTTGTGGTGGAGCGGATCAATCCAGCAGCCGAGGTGGTCAACAACCGAAATGTCTTCAAGATTCGAGCTCGTCTGGCCGAAACACGCGGCTGGATGCGTCCGGGTATGGAGGGCGTAGCGAAGGTAACACTTGGCAAACGGCGGTATGCGTGGATATGGACTCGAAAAGTTGTTAACTGGCTCCGTATGAAATTGTGGATTTAAGAGGGGACCCCAAACGCATTATATCGCGTTTGGGTAACCCCAGATAGGAGGCTGTTTTGTCAGTAGTTCGACCTACGTTTCATGAGGCCTGGTATCGGGTTGCTGATTTGCGACCCAGGTTGCTATCGGGCGTCAAGGTTTACAAACAGCATTTTCGCGGACAACTCTGGTACGTGCTTGCCAACCCTGTTAACAACCAATACTCACGCCTCAGCCCCGAAGCCTATCGTTTCATAGGTCTGCTCGATGGCCGACGTACTGTATCTGTCGCCTGGCAGCTTTGCAATGAGCAACTTGGTGATAGTGCACCAACTCAGGGAGAAGTCATTCAGCTATTGGGCCAACTGCACGCCGCCAACCTTTTGTATGCAGATTTGTCTCCAGATGCCGAAAGCCTATTCCGTCGGTACCAAAAGCGCCTCAAACGAGAAGTTTTAGGCTACCTGGGGAACTTTCTGTTTATTCGATTTCCTCTGTTTGATCCCGATCAACTTCTTGACCGCTGGGTTAAAGTAGTGGGGCGCCTTTTCAACTGGCTCGGATTGGTGCTCTGGTTGCTCCTATTGGGAGTCGGTTTGTACTTCGTCGTCGGTAATTTCGGGCAGTTGCTATACGACAGTGCTGACGTTCTTGCTCCCGGCAACTTGATATTGCTGTACTTAGGTTTTGTGGTGATTAAGGTGTGCCATGAGTTTAGCCATGCCTTTGCATGTAAGAAGTTCGGGCAGCTCAACCAGGGCGGCGGCGAGGTGCATACCATGGGGGTGATGTTCCTGGTTTTCTTCCCGCTGCCATACGTTGATGCATCCAGTGCCTGGGCCTTTCGCAGCAAGTGGCACAGAGCTATCGTGGGTATGTCGGGGGTTATGGCCGAACTTGCAGTTGCGGCTGTGGCAGCGATTATCTGGGCGCATACCTCTATAGGAACGCTCCACATAATCGCATACAATTGTGTTTTTGTGGCCAGCGTGTCCACACTTCTATTCAATGGCAATCCACTTCTAAGATTTGATGCTTACTATGTATTAAGTGACCTGATAGAAATACCAAATTTGAGCCACCGATCCAAAAACTTCTTGTATTATCTGGTTAAGCGATACTTTTGGGGCTTGAAAAAAATACAGAGTCCGGCTTATTCTCTTGGCGAGCGTGTCTGGTTTCTCTTCTATGGTGTAGCTTCTACTGCTTACCGTGTTTTCATCTGTATAAGGATACTGCTATTTCTGAACGACCGGCTGCCTGAAGACCTATTCATACTTGTACCTCTGCTGGCTTTTGGTGCCATTGTAGCGTGGGTTTTGATTCCAGTTGGCAGGTTCTTCAAGTTTCTGGCCACGGGTGCCGAGCTGGCCCGCAATCGACTTCGGGCGGTAGGAACAACATTAGCGGCATTGTGTTTAGCAATCATATTGGTCGGATTGGTTCGATTTGCTGACTACGGACGGTTAGAAGGAATCGTTGAACCGGTTCGTTTTGCCATCGTTTATGCCGAAAGCGATGGATTTGTTACGGATTTCTTGCGGTCGGAATCGATAGTTTCGCCGGGTGGACCGCCCCTTATAAGGGCTGTCAATGTAGAACTGGAGGCTGAAAGAAACAGCGCATCTGCCGAGCGCCGCGGCCTTGAAATTCGGCGGCGGGAAGCCTTCCAACGCGAGATTGCAGCGGCACAGATTCTGGGCGAGCAGATCGAGGCTCTGGATGCCAAGATTGCCAGGATAGAGTCCGAACTGGCCTCTCTTGAGCTGGCCGCCCCCCTTGAAGGGGTGTGGGTGGCGCCAGATATCGAACGCATAAAGGGCACATATCTTCAGCGTGGCCAAAGAATTGGCTTTGTAGGTAGCCTCGACGAATTAATCATCCGTGCTACCGCCGGTCAAAATATAGCGGCCATGCTGATAGAGCAAGCTGATAGGCAGGTTGAAATCCGGGTGAAGGGCAGGCCCGAATCAGAGTTTATTGGCGAGATAGAGAAGATTTTTCCAGCGGGTCAGGAGCTGCTTCCGTCCGAAGCACTCTCGTTTGCAGTTGGCGGCTCTATACCCACACGCTGGGCTCCCGCGAAGCGGGGTCCCTCGCCAGAGCCGCGTGATGCCAGACCGCCAGACGTAAGGCGGGCCAGGGCTGCTGAGAGGTTTTTTGAGATACGAATATCGCAAATAGCAAATCACGACCAGCGATTTGCGACAAGCGATAAGCAAATTAAGTTGCTTACCGGCCAGCGCGTAATAGTAAGAGTCCGGATGACGCCGAAACCCCTTATTTTGCAGTGGTGGCAAGGCTTAAGACAACTATTCCAGAGGAGGTTCCACATTTAACTCGTCGTGCGTATTGCGTGAAGCGTATCGAGTAAAAAAAGGACGCAATACGCAATACGCGATACGGAATACGAGAAAATGGAAACAATTCCCAGTGCGATATGGTCTGCTTTAAGCGGACTCGATTACCACCTGCAGGCCGAACCCCTTCCCAGAGGCCTGGATGCGGTATGGCATTGCGGCGCCGGGTTAGTAGGCCGATTTCTGCCGCGTCGGCAACGCTTTTTAAGCCGGGCAGAGAAAGTGCTCATCCTTGAGAAGCACTTCTCAACGATGACCGACCGCAAGCTACGTGAGGCTGCCAGCCAGCTTCGAGAGGTTTTTCGCCTCCATCGAGACAGGCCTTGCGACCTTGAACGGGCCTTTGCGTTGGTCCGGGAAGTGGCAGAACGACAAATTGGTGACAGGCCGTTCCCTGTTCAGATCGCAGGCGCCTTTGCCTTGCAAAGCGGCTGTATTGCGGAGATGGCGACCGGCGAAGGTAAGACCCTCACCGCCACTATGCCCGCAGTCATTGCTGGTTGGCGTGGCCGAGGCTGCCATATAATTACAGTCAACGACTACCTGGCCCAACGGGACGCTGAGTGGATGGGCCCTATCTACCGCTTCTGCGGGCTGAAAGTGGCCTATATACAACAGCTAATGCCAGCTTCTGTCAGGCGAAATGCCTACTTAGCAGACATAACGTACTGTACGAACAAAGAAGTAACTGCCGATTTCCTGCGTGATCGGCTTTGCTTGGGTCGCATCAGAGATTTGGGTTCGGCCCTTTTGAGCCGGATAGCGGCAGCAGGCGAGCCGGTGCTGGATCGAGTGGTCCAGAGGGGACTAAATTTCGCCATTGTAGATGAAGCTGACTCTGTTCTTGTCGATGAAGCCATCACACCCTTGATAATTTCTTCTCACGCGGCCAATCCAGAACAGGCCGAAGCATTCCAGCAGGCTGCAAATATAGCAGCCGAACTTCAAAGAGACCTCGACTATCACGTGGACGCACGTTTCCGCCAGGTCGAACTAACCCACCAAGGCCGAATTCGCCTGGCAGAGCTAACCGGTGGACCGCTCCCTCACGGTCGCGGCTCTGTCCTCGGTCTTCTGGGCCAACGCCGACAGGAAGAGATTATAACAAAGGCTTTAATTGCCAAGGAATTGTATTTTCGGGACAAGCACTACGTTGTGGCCGCCTCAAGCGGCGCAACACGAGGCACGACAGACGAGAGACGAGAGACGTCCATCTTCCATCGTCCCTCGTCCATCGGCTCACGAGGGCGCAGCTCGGTAGTAATTGTGGATGACTTTACGGGTCGGCTGATGCCGGACCGCACCTGGCGTGACGGCTTGCACCAGGCTATCGAGGCCAAGGAAAGGCTTGAAGTAACGGCCCCTAACGATACGTTAGCGACAATTACCTTTCAACGATTCTTCCGCCTGTATAGGAAATTAGCTGGAATGACGGGAACAGCGAAGGAAGCTGCGGCTGAATTCTGGCAAATATATAACTTGCCGGTCGTTTCAATTCCCACCAACCGCCCGTGCGTAAGGAAAGAATTGCCCGACATCGTGCTAAGTACAAAGGCAGCAAAGTGGGAAAGGATTGTCTCGGAGACGAAGCGTATCCACGAATCTGGAAGGCCGGTTCTCATAGGCACGCGCAGCGTTAGAGATAGCGAGCAGTTAAGCAGGCTACTTTCAGCACAAGGTCTTCGTCATCAGGTTCTAAACGCCATCCGTCACCGCGAGGAGGCCAGAATAGTCGCGTCTGCCGGGGCGATGGGTGCGATTACCGTTGCCACCAATATGGCAGGCCGGGGCACCGATATTAAGCTCGGACGAGGAGTTTCCGAGCTGGGTGGCTTGCACGTTATTGCTGCCGAACACAATGAATCTGCTCGCATTGACCGTCAACTATTTGGGCGTTGCGCCCGCCAAGGCGACCCTGGAAGTTGTCAGGCAATAGTGTCTCTGGAAGATGAGTTGGTTTCTAGATACTTGATGCTGGATACTGCAGGGCCGCCAAACGAATTTTTTACTGCTTGCAGTAAAAAATACCTGTATTTTTCGCTGGGCAGCAGCGAAAAATCCGTTTGGCAAGCCCCTGGATACTTGTCCAGAATCCAGAATCCAGAATCCAGAATCTGGAAGGTATTGTTTCGCCTGGCCCAGTGGCGAGCAGAAAGAATAGCGCTGGCGCAGCGTAAAGCTGTTATCAGCCAAGACCACTGGCTTGAAGAATACCTTAGTTTCGCCCCGCACTAATTGCCCCGGGTGCTGTCGTCCATCCTCCATCCTCCATCGTCCATCGGGTCCCGAGGGACGAGAGACGAGGGACGAGCGCAGCCTGCCCTGAGCTTGTCGAAGGGTGCTAAACGCCAGAATCGTTGTTCTCATCAGGACCGATGCCAGCACTCAAAACCGTCAGAAATCGTAATGAGGTTCTAACCTGATGCAACGCCAGAACCGTACCTGTAGTTTGGGCTAATTCAGCCAACGAGATATTAAATTCAGCAATCGCATTTGCCTCGGCCCGCTGGGCTAGCGCCAGTATCTGCTGCGCCTGGAGCTTGACTAATAGGAATTCTGGCGTCAGCCGCTCGCGGATGGCTTCGGAGTCCTCCAACGCGCGTAAGTGAATTTTTGCCGCCTCCACAGCTTGTTTTTGGACTTTCATTTCTGCCAGGCTTGTTTCGACCGCTCTTAGCTTTACTTTGGCTTGTGTTGCTATCTTATCGGCGATGTTCTGCAATGTGGAAACGGTCTTTTTCCGTTCAAGTTTCCTTCGCAAGAGTTCTGCTTGTAGCTTCCGGTTGCCCAGGGGATATTCCAGTGATAAGCCGACTCCATAACTGGCAAAGTCACCACTATTGAGCCGATCATGTGCATTTTCGTAACCTCTGGCCAAACCCTGTGTTCTGGCTTGCCCGATTAAATCGAGACGCGGGGCCTTCTGGTTTTCTGCTACACGAGCCTTTATGTCGGCTATTTCGATGGCCACTTTGGCTTGCTGGACCTGCGGATTGTTTTGAAGGGCCAGCCTCAAAAGCTCGTCCATCTTCCCGGTCGTCCATCCTTCATCCTCCATCTTACCGGTCGTCCATCCTCCATCCTCCATCGTCCATCGGGTCCCGAGGGACGAGGGACGAGAGACGAGGGACGAGGGACGAGGGACGAGGGACTCCACAGGACGCCTTACGGCAGAGGCACGAGAGACGACCGGCGGGCTGACCGGTAGGATTTCTAATTCGCTAAGAGTGTTGATTTGTGGGTCGGCCATCAGCCGCAGGAGCGTATCCTGTGCGTCAAAAACTTCTCTTTCAGCGACAAGCACCGCCGCCTCGCGAAGCGCCACTGCCGCTTCAGCTTGCTTAATCTGCACGTCCGTCGCATCGATTTGGCGTCGGCCCTCTACTTTATTCAGGGTCACTATCGTTCTTTCGAGCAGCCGCTGTTGGATTTCGAGATGGCGACGTGCTTCGGCCAGCCGCCAATAGGCGGTTATCACCTCAGTCGAAAGAGCCTCAGCTTTTTGACGAAAACTTAAAAGGGCCATCCTGTGGTCAAGCCTGGCTATATCTACAGGCGCGAGGTTAACGCCTTGGCCGGCATCGCGAAAGAGTGGCTGTCTTAATTGAAAAACGAGCATGGGCTCGTATCGTGTGGGAAGAGTTCTGCCAAACAGATCGTCCCAGCCCCGCGTTAAGGCATAGCTTAAAGACCATTCTGAGCCGATAGTGGTCTTTTGCTTTATTCCTGACTCCAGAAGACGTGTATCTGATTGCCCGGGCTCGTAGATGCTGTTTACGGGGTTATCATTTTGTTCATAGTTGCCCCGCCCGAAAACCGTCAGGTCGAACTGGGCAGCTTCTTTGGTGATTTCTTGCTTGGCGATCGATGGATCGAAGCTGACCACTCTGATTTCGGGACTGTTGGCCAGAGCCCTGGTAATCGCCTGCTCAATGGTCAAATGTGCTAATTTTTTGCCTGTATTAGGGTCAGTAACGATCTGGATTTCGGGTATCGGTCTTTTGACCGGCTGGACCGGCCTAAGTAAGCCCAGAGGGTCCGAAGGGTCCTCGCTATCGAGGCGCTTTTGAGGGCCTTGTTCAGACAAGGCCTTCTGGTAGGAAACCACCAGGCCTTCATCCTCAACCTCATCAGAGACACAACCGGATAGTAGGGCTGTCAAACAAAACAGCAAGGAATATAGAACTGAGAATGCAGCGCTGGTAGAGAAAATTTTCGATTTTCGATTTTCGATTTTCAATTTGAAATCTGAAATTGGAAATTGGCAATTGGAAATTGGCAATTGGGAATTTCTCATTTTTCGTCTCCTTCCTGTGGGCCCGCCAAACGAATTTTTTACGGCAATCAGTAAAAAATACCTGTATTTTTCGCTGGCGGCCAGCGAAAAATCCGTTTGGCAAGCCCCTGTCCAAAGATAACTATGACATGCTCGCCGGCTGGTCTTCTGGTCTTATTGGGCACCTGAACACGTACCCGCAAGGTGCCGCTGGCTGCATCTGCCACCGCCGCCACAAAGACGATAGTTCCTTCGGTGGATGTATTCTGTGGCCCTGGGAATCTTACTATTGCGGTTTTTCCAGGCTTAAGAATGCTCGCTCTGGCTAAAGGCACAGGCACATCAATCCATAGAGGGTCGATCTGCACTACCTGAATCACATCTGCCAGGGCATTGACCGACTCGCCGGCTTCGGCCTGGATCTTTTCAATTTTGCCGTCTATGGGGCTTTTGATACGCATATTCTCCACACGTACACTTTGCTCGTGGTATTTTCTTTTCGCTTGCTCGTGCTCAAACTTGGCCAGTTCCAACGACAGCTCGGCTATCTGCACATTAAGTTTAGCATGTTCAACCTCCAGTTCCGTAGCAGCATTGCGTGCTGCAGCCTTTTCAAGCTTCTTCAGATCTACTCTCCTTTGGGCCAAAGAAGCCTCACTTGCTCGAATTTGGGTTGTGTTCTCGCTCTCGGCTTTGATTTGCGCTAGTTGGGCCCGTTCAACAGTATCGTCCAGTTGGACAAGCACTTGTCCGGCCTTCACAGAGTCACCTTCCTTAAAGTAAATGTGAGCGATACGACCTGGCTGGACGAAAGAAAGCATTATGTCCGCGCTTGGACGGGTAACGGCTTGGATTCCGACTTCTGAACTCCCGATTACTCGCCGGCGAGTTTGCCCCCGCCCCCGATTACTCGCCGGCGAGCTTGCCCCCGCGAAGGCGGGGGCAGGCGAGGCTGCAGCTTTAAACATGGTCAGGGGTTCCCAGCCCCCATTTTTCGCGGCTGGGGTCCCCAGCAAGCCTAAACAAATTATCCAGACAATGATAAGACTTTTTATTCGGAACATCCTCTTAGACCTCCCACAAATTGACAAAAATCAACATGTTAGCCCACTACAAAAAGTATAGTGTAGCCGTAAACAATTGTCCACAAAGTAGATTATGAAGTAAGAACAACCTCAAAATATTAGTGCCAAGAATCGAAAAAACGTTACACATGAGATACTGGGTGGCACTGTTGTATGACATAAAAAGGGCAAATTAATCCCACATAACCTTGCGAAGTGAGCATGCGCTGACGAAAACTAGTATTTCGGCACTTGAGAGGGGCTTTGGCCAGATTTAGGGCCTGCCTGTTCCATCCTAACGAGGAAACTATGGAGGAATATCAAATGACGCATATACTGAGAATGCTGCGAGGAGCGTGGCACGAGTTGCGCAACCGCAACCGTCAAACGTTGGACGGTTGCGCAGCTCGAAGCCAGTGCGGGGGCACACCCGTGTTTGAGCATCTTGAGCCCAGACTTTTGCTGGACGCGCACATGCCTGGACTTGAACTTATTGGTCCATTGCAGGGGGATAATACTACCCCCGCCATCGAGGCTGACCTAAACCAGCAAGGAGGTCCTGCCCCGTATGAGCCCGGCTCCGAAGTCGAGGCAAATCTGACAGAAAAAAGTAGTTGTGCTCCGGCCATCGTTGGTTTGGAGCTTGTTGATCGTGACCCTACGCGCCTCGAAGGACAGCTTGTCTATCTTGATTTCGATGGCACCGATGATGTCACCTACCAGGGTCCTGTGACTGTTGGTCCATTTGATCTACCTGCGTTCCAGGCGGCAGGTGAGCTTGTAGGGCAGGAACAGCTCATCATAACCCAAGTGGTTCGAGAACTGAACCAGATGTTCGCCGGTTCAGGCGTTCTGTTCACAACCGAACAGCCAACTATTGCAAAACCACACTCAACCGTTTTTGTCGGCGGGGACGACTCTGCTTTCGCTGGATATGGTTCTTTCCTTGGTCTGGCTGAAAAGGTCGACGTGGGGAACAAAGACCGGACCGATAAGGCCTTTGTTTTCACCGAGAACTTTCGGACAAGCCAAGATGAAATCCAGCGGTATGTGACCTCAATTGCACAGTTAATTGGACACGAGGTCGGGCACCTGCTTGGCTACGAGCACAGCGAAGATGTGGGTGGTTCCCAATCTGCCAGCTCTACTGCTTCACCTCTTCTATCCGTAGCCGCCGGTGTGCCGCAGTCCGTACCCTATAGTCAGAACTTTGATGCAGGTAAGCCGACCGGCTCGCAAGGCTGGCAGTACTACTCGGACAATGAAGGGCGGATTGAGGTGGTCAACGGACGTCTGCGGATGGACAGCAAGGTCAGCGGGACTTACTCGCTCAATGAGGCCATCTTACATGTGAATCTTTCCGTCAAAACCAATG
>JBHIDV010000052.1:0-11011 GCA_046760285.1 Sedimentisphaerales bacterium | reverse complement strand
GCACCTAAGCCCAGCGTAGCTCCTGCTGCCGCCGCAGCTTTTAAGAATCCGCGTCTTGTCGTTTTTTCTTGATTCTCGTTCATTTTACTTACCTCCAAAATATAGGATTTACCTGGCGTCGGTAAGATTAGCAGCTTTGGTCTCGATTTTCAAGAAAGAACCTTTGCTGGGTTCCCGCGGAGCGGGGTCTCTGCTTTAGGGTGTTTGCTTCTCAATACGCTGCACCTTTCCGTTCTTGACCGACACAAAGGAATCAGGCCGAGCCGGGTCGTGGCCAAACAGCAGTAGCTCCCGGTCACGCAAATCAGGCGGCAGTTGGCCCAATGGCACGTTAGTGGAAAGAGAAAAGCCAACCGCGGGCATATCAGAAGTTTTTCTCCATAGCACCGCAAGAAAGTCCGGATGTCGCAAAAGCGTTGGTGTATCCGGGTAATCTTGCCACGACCAGGCAGAAAGTACCCGCATCTGCCTGGAGTACCACTCGGGCCGTTTCAAACGAAGTGCCTCCAACATCTCCCTGGGTTCCCGCAAGGCGGGGTCCCTGCCGCCAGTGGACTGCAAAACAGCATGTTCCCAGGCGAAGTCCTGTGGCTGGAGTAATTCCACCGATAGTGTTAATTTGTCATCAGAGTGCGCCTTCCAAATGGCTTTATTGCCTGCAATAGAAAGCTGATGAGTAGTCGGGTCGCTGTGCACCGTCCAGACGAAGTTATTATAATTTCTTCTATGTCTTGCGATATCACTTAGTTGCAGGTCATCAAAGAGAACCATCCATCCGCAGTCAAGCAGAAGAGCGTGACGGCGGTAGCGCTGGACTCCTAAATGAGGTGGAAAGGCTTCGGTGGCATCTCCAACTGCATAAGAAAACCTCTTCTCTGTTCGCAGCGCTACAATCCGCACGTCGATAGACGGGTCGACCACAAAGTCGGCTCCATTGACACTCACCACGTTTTGGAACGCACTGCTGCGCCGCGCATAGCTCGGCGGAACGATGAAGTATTGCCCGCGAGCAAATAGGGTAAACGCATTATAATCGGCATGGGCATGACTGTAATTGCTTGAGCTGATTTGCTCGCCGCTACGGATACGTTCCGCACATTTCTGACCGGCCAGCGGCGCACAAGAAAGCGAGACGACAGTGGCGTCTTTTTCCCAGCCTGTCCGCATAATCACCACACCTTGGTTTTCAAAATGCCGAGCACGAGGCATGTTTTCAGGTCCAATCGGCTTCACCGTGGGGTCATACCAGAGTACGTTCCATGCAACACATTGTGACTGAGTATGTGGATACTCTTTGGGCTGGCCAGTGTAGGACAATTTCTCATACGGTGCTTGATATACACCCTTGGGCCCGGGCCTCATGTCGAACGCCTCGTCCCTATCTGCCAGCCATTGTGCGTGACCATCTCGAAACAGTGACGCTAACCTCCGCAGCAGGTGACACGAGGCACTACCGCTGGTATTGTATCGGCCGCTGCGGAAAGAATCGTTAAGATATACATAGCTGTCATCGCCGAGCCAGTGGTAGAGTCGATATTTGGCGGTGTTTCTAATCCAGGCTATATCGTGCAGATTCTCTCCGACAACGCTTTGCCAGGCACTATAGAACCACAATAAGGGTGCCATAGTGTAACACCAATCGGCCGCCCCTTCGTGCCAGGCACCATCATCACCGAGCCAGGACAGAGCAAAGTCAAAATCGGCCTTGGCACGCCCCGCCCACGTGCTTGCCTGCTTCACTTCGCCTAAAAGTGCCAGAGCTGCCTCGCCGTAACCTCCCACGGGAATCCAGTGGTCGTGGTGTATGTATGCTTTTGCCCACCAAAACTCACCACTGGCACCGGGTATGGAACCTTCATGCAGCCGCTCCACCACCTCAATCACGTTTGTCCTTATCTTTTGGCGCTCCTGGGCGGTCAAATGATGGTACAGCCAATCATACACTCGCCCCAGTCCTGCGGCATAAATGCCAAAGCCATAGTTACGCACCCCATCCTTCGGGTATTTAAGCATCTGGCTGACCCATCTGCGGCAGAGCTGTAAGTATTCATCTTGCTGACTCAAAACGAACGCCAATGCAACGTTAGTGACGAACGCGGCACTCTGCTCTAAGGCAACCTCTCTTCCAGAAGGGTACGGCATATCTAAGGGCGACCAGTTCCGATTCTGTTCAACCCATTCAAACAGCATTTCCGCATAATGGCGATGTGTCTCCTTCGCCCGGCGGCGTAATTGCTCTAAGCCCTCGACGTCAAAATGTAGGGACGGATGCCGGGAGCGGATATTGGAAAGCCGAGCGACCAACTCATCCGATGGCTTCTGGGACATCAAGCGTGACTCAGCAGGGCTGTGTTGTAATCTTGTGATTGCACCCGAATATGCACCTGCAGCGAGTGCCGACTTCCTTAAGAAATCACGACGATTAATTGATTCCATCGTTTGCGCTGCCTTTTCATTCCTTTGTCCTGTGCTTGTCCCGTTAGAAATAGAGCCGGAATCCTAACGGGGCGATAGCGAATCGCACCTCGCAAATCGCGAATCGCAAATGGCAAATCGACAAGCGATATGCGCCGGTTTTTCTATGCCCTCCAGGGACGTTGTCTGGCTAATTTGCTGGATAGAGTATTTTTCGCAATAATCACATCTTCTCTGATTTGGAAGTCAAACATCCCTACGCAGAGAAAATCGGCACCATTTTCAAAGGCATATTTAAAACCTTTTCGCGGATGCATAACCCCTGCACCTAAGACCTTATAAGCAATCCAGGGCTTGTTCACTTCTCTCATAAATTCAATAGTTTGCTTCGGCGTGGCGGAGTGATAGTCTACAGTGTTCAAGGTTTTAAAATAGAAATCGACCTCTATGCCCTCTTTTTCGCAGGCCATCGGCACATCTATCAAATGTCCGCCGACGCCTGCAATCAATCCATTTTGTTTGATAAAGTCAACGGCCTTGCCGAGCAGGTCGACACGACCATTTTCTACGAAATTATCTGCCACGCCGCCTTGTATAAAGGCGCCCACAGCTCCATTATCAACGGCCTTTTGTATACTGCTTGTAAGGTCATTTACCCGTGGGTTAGTCTGTGCTATCCACTGTATTTGGCCCCCTCTCTCGTTCCAGTATTTATTAAGAACCCTAACTGTATTTTCGACTATCTTATCACCTTTTCCGCCACGGACGTTTGCTATAGCGGTATTTATCCCGCTTTGCTCACACATTTCCCAAGTTTCCATAACCTTCTCATCGGTGAAATAGTGCTTTAGCAGCGAAGAAACGTAAATCAGATTTCTGCTGTGGGCGTAGCCGTTGATTAGATTACCGCCACAGATTAGTCTGCTAATCTTAACCTTACCAATTTTGCCCATGGGCAAAGCTTTGATAGAATCTTTCGGCCCAGCCGTAGTTCTTTTCGATGCTGCCAATAGGACTTTTTCCTCGATACTCAACGCGGATGCAACAACTGCTGAGCTAAAAAGGGATTTCTTTACAAATTGCCGGCGATTTAGGTATTTTGACATCTCTGACCTACCATAGTTTATGATTTCAGAGGTTTTTAATTCTTCACACATTTTCCAGGTTTTTACAAAATATTACTAAGATAAGAATACTCTGTCAACAAAATGAAATAGTGTAGAAGAAAACCCTCGTCGCTGGCCAAAAATCAAAAAACTATATTTGAGGTATGGGTTTGCAACGGTTGCAAAAAGCAGTATAATATTAAAAACGCAAGCGGAATGAGCGAGCCTTGGAAAAAGTAGCGGGGTCAACGGTGCCGAAATGTAGAATACAATTTGCAATACTGCTGACAGTAGTCGTACTGTCCGGGCAAGTCGGGCCGGTCTCAGCGGACACCTGGCAGTTAGAGCAAGGCCGAGAGTGGAAACCTGCCCAGGCTGAAGATGAGGATAAGTATCTGATGGTCGTGGCTCGAACGGAAAAACTGGTCAGCACCGGCCAAACTAAGGCCCTCCGCAAAGAATGGGGTAAACTTAAAAAACTGTTCCCAGAAATTGCAGAGCAGGACTTGGACATTTTCATTGAGGCGGAACTACTCTTTAGCAAAGGAAAATTCACCAAAGCTGTTAGAAGCTATGATAAGTTTTTGGATAAAGATTATCACGAAAGCAAACTCTATGATGCCGCTTTGCAAAGGCAATTTCACATAGCAGAGGCTTTTTTAGCTGGCCGCAAAAAAACCGTGCTGGGCATCTTCAAAATAAAAGGATACGCTACAGGCGTCAAGATTATGGAAAGCATTAGCGACCGAGCGGACGATAGAGCAATTGCCATACGAGCAGCGGTGGCTGTGGCTAAAAGCTATGAACAAAGAGAGATGTTCAACGAGGCATATCTTAAATGGTCAGAAATATCATGGCAATGGAAAACCGGCCAAGTCGCAAAGCAGGCCCTGCTTCGTATGGCTCGGTGCAAGCACGCTGCCTATAAAGGGCCCAAGTATGATGCCTCAGCTCTAAACAGCGCAAAGAGTTATTACGAACAGTTCAAATTGCAGTATCCGGAAGATGCAAAAGAACTCGGTGTTGATAAAATACTCAAACAGATAGAGGAGCAATTGGCCTACAAACAATTTAGCATTGGCCAATATTACCAAAAAACCGGCAATAGACTGTCAGCCAATCTTTATTATGATATGGTGATTCAAAATTGGCCGAAAAGTAGCGCAGCAGAATTAGCAAAGCAAGTACTCAATAAGAACTTGAGCAGTGAAAAGATAGGTAAATGAAAAAAGAAAGCCCACTCAACACGATGTCAGATGTCAGATGTCAGATGTCAGATGTCAGATGTCAGAAGTCAGAAGTTATTCATTCTCTGTCCTCTGTCCTCTGTCTTCTGTCTTCTGTCCTCTGTCTCCTGTCCTGCGGCTGCACCGAAATAAGCGGCTATTCCAACGAATCACTGTTTCCGCAACAGGTCAGCAGCGTTTGCTTGGAAATGTTCGATAACCAAAGCTTCCGACGGGGAGTGGAATACGAATTATCCGATGCCTTGGCCAAGCGTATCGAGGCAGAAACGCCTTATAAAATAATCTCCAGTCCAGATCGGGCTGACAGTATAATAAGTGGTCAAATAGTATCAATTGACGAATCAGTGCTCAGCATCGAACGAGAGGTTGGCCGAGCATTGGAAAAAGAAGTCCAACTGGCAGCGACGGTAAGCTGGAAAAATCTAAAGACCGGAGAATTGCTTATAGACAATCAGTCGGTAAGTGCACGGGCCACCTTTTCTGAGTTCCAAATGCAGGATTTTAGCTATGCCTCCGCCCTTGCCGCAAACAATTTGGCACAAAAAATCGTAGAATTAATGCAGAGAAAATGGTAACAATAGAGCAAATGGCTAAATAGCTGATTATGAAGAGTAATCAAGGAAAGAAAGCGAATCAACGGCGTCATAGCCCACCACGAAGACCAGGCAAGAAACCGCCCCTGCCAACCTATAAGCGAGGGCCGCTCAGTTGGCTTATAATTGTGGTAATGGTGATGTTCGCAACGATGATGCTGCTGCAACAATGGCAGAGCGTTGATAAGATTAGCTGGGATGAATTTATCGACCATATTGAAAATAACCACATCGAAAGTATCGAGATTGGCGAGACTGAAATCAAAGGTAAATTTAAGTCGAGTGTCCCTGGCAGAACCGAAAAAGCACCGGCTTCCTTCACCTTAGATTACAACCCGGAATGGATTGATAAGCAATATCTCGAGCAGTGGGTCAAGGAAAGCGGCATAGAGGTAAAATTTGCCACACCACACACCTGGCTTATTATGATGCTCAATTGGATTTTACCGCTACTTTTATTAGTGGGACTTTTCTACTTTCTATTTGCACGGAACCTCCGCAGCGGAGCTGGCGGCATGCTGATGTCTTTTGGCCGAAGCAGACACCGGCTGCTCAGTAAAGACAAAGTCAAGGTGACATTTAGAGATGTGGCTGGCATCGAAGAAGCCAAGGAAGAAGTAGCTGAAATAATCGAGTTTTTGAAAAGCCCCAAAAAATTTCAACGTTTGGGCGGCCGTATTCCTCGTGGCGTTTTGCTGATAGGACCACCCGGCTGTGGAAAAACATTACTGGCCAAAGCCATAGCCGGCGAAGCGGACGTGCCATTCTTCAGCATATCGGGAAGCGACTTCGTAGAGATGTTTGTCGGTGTGGGGGCATCGCGAGTGCGTGATTTATTCAAGCAGGCCAAAGACAACTCGCCCTGCATCATTTTCCTGGATGAGATTGACGCCATCGGACGCAAACGCGGCGCCAGCTTTGTCGGCGGTGGACACGACGAACGCGAGCAAACACTAAATGCAATCCTGGTCGAGATGGATGGCTTCGATACAAACGACCAGGTAATTGTGATTGCAGCGACAAACCGGTCAGACATCCTGGACCATGCATTGACTCGTCCAGGCAGGTTTGACCGGCAGGTTATCGTCCCTCTGCCGGACATAAAAGGACGAGCTGACATTCTGAGGGTTCACGCCAAAAAAGTGAAGTTAGGGCCTGATGCCAACCTGGATAGACTGGCACGAGGCACGCCTATGTTCAGTGGAGCAGACCTGGCTGCTATTATTAACGAGGCGGCCCTGATGGCAACTATGGCCAATAAAGACAATATCGAAATGGCCGATTTGGAAGAGGCGCGGGACAAAGTACGATGGGGAAGAGCAAAGAAAAGCAAAATTATCGACCAGAAGGAAAAGGAAATTACCGCCTATCATGAGGCCGGCCATACACTCGTTCAATCCTTGCTGAAAGATGCAGACCCATTGCATAAGGTAAGCATCATTCCTCGCGGGCCCATGGGTGGTGCGACTTTTGCTCTGCCGGAAAAAGACCGGACCATGTTTACGAAAAAATACTGCATGGCACTTCTGCAGGTGTGTTTCGGCGGGCGAATCGCAGAAGAAATGTTCTGCGATGATATATCCAGCGGCGCACAGTCGGATATTCAACAGGCCACCCAAATTGCAAGGCAAATGATTTTGACCTGGGGTATGAGTGATGAGCTGGGGCTGATTAGTTACGGGACGGATTCGGCAGTTAAGGATATGATGTACATCATGCCAGGCGAGAAAGAGTATTCCGAGAAAACAGCCGAAGCGATAGACAATGAAGTAAAAAGAATTTCCAACGAGGCTTATAAAAAAGCAAAAGAATTGATAGAAGCTAACAAAGATAAACTTCAGCGAATAGCAAAGGCACTGCTGAAGTATGAAACCCTCGATGCCGATGATGTCAAATTGATTCTGCAAGGCGGCCAATTAGATAAGCCTACGGTCGGCGATTTGTTAGCGGCTGAGCAAGCTAAAACCGAGCAGCCAAAACCCGAGCAAAACCAACAGTAAGGAAGTCTGTGGTAACATCGCAGACTAAATATTTAGCCCCGCGTTTTACGCGGGGTTCACTTTATACCATTGTTTCAAACTGCCTATGTGGAAAAAAACTACTGTTATACTGTGGACACTTTGTATTCTTGCAGCTAATACCTGTACCTGGGGCAAAACTGCAAGTGAGCCGAATTGGCCAAGACCTGCTGATGTAATTTCCATCGACATTGTTACTATCTCTGTTGAGCAGCAATACGAAGTAGTCCGACCGGGCACTGAATCTGCACTGGCAATTCATTTTGAACCTAAAGAAGATTGGCACTTCTACGCATCCCCGGAGACCGCGCCGGGTGGAATGAACCTCAAAATCAAACCCTCCGCGCCGCAAACTATAACTTTTTCTGAACCGATGTTCCCCCCCAGCGAGGCATATTTTGACAAGACCTTAAACATAAAACTTGAGGTTTATAGTAACAAGTTCACGGTATTTTTGCCGTTTAGTGTCAGCCCCTTTCAGCCAAGCCCCAGTAAAATAGGCATCAAGATTAGCATTGAGGGGGCAATATGCTCAGAGATGCAATGTCGTGTACCAGACTTTGGCCAGTTGAGTACCGAGATTCAAATTGCCAGCGACGCAGCAATGAGCGAACCCAAATTCGCTTTGCCAGACTCAGAAAAAGCAGTTATGGAGGAAAGGCCGGCTGGACAAAATGAGTGGGCAAGCTATTCAGCCTGGTTTGCTTTTGGTTTAGCGTTTTTGGCGGGAGTGGTCCTGAATATTATGCCGTGCGTATTGCCGGTGATACCCTTGAAGGTACTGAGCATATTTGAGCAGGCCAAGCAGAGTAGGGCCAGGTGTATTGCCATGGGCCTTTCATTTTGTCTGGGGATACTTTTGTTTTTTGCTTCTCTGGCAGCTTTGAATATTATCCTTCGCCTCGGTTATGGAACAGTATTTCAGTGGGGCGACCATTTCAGAAATCCGGTCTTTGTTGTGGGAATGTCACTGTTGATGGTTCTTCTAGCGCTATTTATGTTCGGCGTCTTTACCGTTACTGTGCCATCATCGATAGCCGGCAAAGCCGGGCCAGGCCAGGGACATCTCGGCTCGGTGGGGATGGGATTTTTAGCTGGTCTGCTGAGTACACCTTGTAGTTTTGCGATATTGACCGCTGCGTTCGCCTGGGCACAGACACAGAAATTGACACTGGCCACTATTGCCATAATGCTGATTGGCGTGGGCATGGCCGCACCGTATGCGATACTTACTTCGATGCCGTCGCTATTGAAGTATCTACCGAAGGCCGGACGCTGGACGGAGCTTTTCAAACAAACCATGGGCTTCGTTCTTTTAATCGTGGCAGTTTGGCTAATAACAGCTTTACCAGAGCTGCGCAAGGATGGAGTGTTATATTTTGTAGTGATATTAGCATTTTGTGTCTGGATGTGGGGCGGCTGGGTGGGCTTCAGCACGCCGGCCGTCCGGAAATGGGTGATACGAATTGTCGCTGTGGTAATAGCAGCGGCTGCGGGAGTATGGTTGCTGCCAGGACCTGGGGCAGAACGAATTGACTGGCAGCAGTATGATACAGCCTTGATTGAGCAAGCGATAGAAGAACAAAAACCCGTTTTGATTGAGTTTATGGCGGATTGGTGCCTGAGCTGTAAGACCGTGGAAAAAGTAGTATACTCTCGTGTTGATATTGCGAAACTAATCGAGCAGAAAGGTGTCTTGGCCATTAAAGCTGATACCACAGAAAAAAATTTTCCGGCGACATTAGCTTTGAAAAATGTCTATAATGAGCCGGGTGTACCGGTTAGTATGCTATTTGCGCCGGGCGAGAGAGAACCGATTAGATGGCGAGGCATTTTATTTGCGGACGAACTGAAAAAGGCCCTGAACGAACTCTCTGATAGGATAGAAAATGGTAGCAAAAGCAAAGATGAAGGTAAAGGTTGATAAGGATGAGGCAGCCGAGCGGGTCAAAAAGATTTGGCCGATATTGAAAAAGACATATCCGGATGCTAAAACCGCACTTAATTTTAGAAATCCGCTCCAGCTTCTGATTGCAACGATTTTGTCGGCACAATGTACCGATGTACGGGTCAATATGGTAACTAAGGATTTGTTCAAAAAATATAAATCGGCAAAGGATTGGGCTAAAGCTGACATAAAACAGATCGAGTCGGATATAAAAACCACTGGCTTTTACCACAATAAAGCTGTCAGTATTAAGGGTGCCTGCACCGCCATAGCGGAAAAATTCGGCGGCAAAATCCCTGGCACAATGGACGAGCTGGTAGGGCTTCCTGGGGTCGGCAGAAAAACCGCAAATGTTGTGTTAGGCAATGCCTTCGGCAAGCCAGCGATAGCTTGTGATACGCATGTTATTCGGCTGTCTCGGCGATTAGGACTTTCCGAAAATAGCGACCCGGTAAAGTTGGAATTTGATTTAGCCGAAATAGTACCGAAGGCGAACTGGACGATGTTTAGTCATGCGCTGATTCTTCATGGCCGAAAGTATTGTCGTGCTCGTAAACCGGACTGTGAAAATTGTCCAATATCAAAACATTGTCCTGCAGCGAACAACCCAGCTTTATGGTAGAATTCGTGAAACGTAATTCGAGTTTAGCCGTCGCCGGCACGGCGACGGCATACTTTTTGAAGAGGAGCTTCTCTCTATGATGGACATTATCGAGACACCGGTCAAAGACCTCTGGCGAATATTTAGAGTAATGGCTGAGTTCGTGGAAGGATTTGACGAGCTGGCTACTGTCGGGCCTGCAGTCTCGTTTTTCGGCTCATCCCGGGCAAAGCCACAACAGCGCTACTATAAACTTGCCGAGCAGACCGCTTACGAAATAGCAAAAGCTGGATTTGCAGTAATAACCGGCGGCGGCGAGGGGATTATGGAGGCAGCCAATAAAGGCGCTGCAGAAGCAGGTGGCAGAAGCATTGGCCTGAATATCGAACTGCCGTTGGAGCAGGTCCCGAATAAGTACCAAAATATATCGCTGCACTTCAAGTATTTCTTTTGTCGTAAGGTCATGTTCCTCAAATACGCCCACGGCTTTATAGTTTTCCCCGGCGGCTATGGAACTATGGACGAATTTTTCGAATCGCTGGTATTAATTCAAACCTTAAAGCAGGCATCCTTTCCTGTGGTTTTGATGGGTAGTGACTATTGGCAAGGCCTAATTGCGTGGATGAAGGAAAAGATGCTGCGAAAACATCATCATATTTCCCCCGAGGATTTGAATGTATTCACGGTGCTGGATAACCCACAAGCTGCTGCTAAGGTTATAGTAGATTTCAAGGAGTCGGAAGGACGTGTCGGAATAGAACTGCCAGCAGGCATGAGGAAAGAGTAACTCGATTCTCGATGCCTGATACTCGATACTCGCAAAAAAATTACCACTTGTTATTCCTGCGGAAGTAGGAATCCAAATCTCCAATAGTCAGTGTAAGTCCGTGTCTAATTTAGTCCGTGTAAATCTGCGTCTAATACATACGACTATGGGCTTACCGCCCGGTTGTAGAACCTGTCCCTTCAACTGCGTTCAGGGCAGGTTCTGAGCGCAGCCGAAGAGATACAATACGAGAAAAAAAGCGGGGCCTATGCCAAACCAATCAGCATAGGCCCCGAATTCATCCTTCGTAGCCCCTA
>JBHIDV010000051.1:0-11029 GCA_046760285.1 Sedimentisphaerales bacterium | reverse complement strand
CGTGCGACCGAAGCTGGCCGCACCGGCAGAAGACGAAAGCAGCGGAAACCTTAACACCGTCGCACTGCTATTCCTACTGCTGGTGATGTTGTGGAGCAACCTGTTTAAGAATGTTCGCAACTGGGCGCGAGGAAACCACATCCCCGGCGATCTTTTTGGTGTAAACATTGGATGGTGGTTCCTGCTGGTCGGGATTATGCTTTCCGTGATGGTTGTAATAGCAGTGATTCGTCATCGTCGTCACGAACTATTTTTGGCGCCTTCCAGTGCGTTCGGACGGGGACAGCAATTGTTTTTGATAATTCTCTGGATCGCAGTTGTCAGTGCCTTCACACAGGCGTTTCCGGGAATGGCGGGTAAAGGAATATTCTTTGTGCACACAACATTCTGGATCACCGGTGCAATTTGTTCGGTGATCGTCTTGGCTTTATCCGGGAAACCCAGGCCCGAACCTGAACCGCAATTAGCTGCATCCGATCGTTTCTGGAAGGCCGGTATGAAATACTGGATAAGCTGGTTGCTGATTCCTATCATTATTTTCCTGCTGGCGTATCTGACCATCTCGTCACATAAAGAACCCCTATACGGAAGTCACCGTCGTTTTGCGGCAACCAGCCAATAATGATGCTCTCGTATTTCTTATGGCAAAAGGAGTCTAAAGATTATACTGGATTACGCCATTATCATCCTTTACCTCTCTGCCGTCCTTTTGTTGGGATTGTGGAGCGGTAAGGGGATGAAAAGTCTGCAAGAGTTCTCGGTATCCCACCGGTCTTATACATCGGTGGTGATTTTTATGACGCTTTCCGCTTCGTTCATCGGCGGAGGATTTTCGATAGGTAACGCGGAGAAGGTTTTTCGTATGGGTATTGTCAACATTGTTGCCCTTTGGGGATTCAGCCTCAAGGAGATTCTTGTGGCCAAGTTTATTGCACCAAGGACGGATAAATTCGGCGACATCATTTCCACAGGGGACATTATGGAGCAAGGCTATGGCAAAGTGGCAAAAGTTGTTACCGGTTTTTTCTCGGTCTTGCTTTGTGCAGGCATCGTGGGTGCTCAAGTGGGGGCTATGGGACTCATTTTCAACGTGTTTCTCGGCATCGAGCCAATTTGGGGCATCTTGATTGGCTGCGGAATTGTTATTGCCTATTCCACGGTCGGTGGGATGCGAGCGGTTGTCTTGACAGATATCATCCAGTTCTGTGTGCTTGCCGTTGGCCTACCGGCGGCGCTTGTCTTTGGCATGATAAAGATTGGGGGGCTCTCCACCATCAGGGCGGCTGCGCCAGCCGACCACTTTTCAATCCCTGGTGAGGCGTTGACCGTAGGTGCTTTTCTGTCGCTTTTCCTCACTTTTCTGTTGGGTGAAACGCTTGTGCCCCCTTATGTACAGCGGTTGTTTATCGGCAAGGACGCCATGCATACAGCCCGCGGCACTATGCTCAGCGGTATATTCTCGATACCCTTCTTTGCGGTTACGGGCGCCATCGGATTAGTGGCGTTGGCACTTGAGCCTAAACTGAATCCCAATCTGGCCATGCCCTATGTAATTCGAACCGTGCTGCCGGTTGGGGTGCGGGGCATAGTCGTGGCAGGGGTGCTCTCGATTGTGATGTCCTCGGCTGACTCCTTTCTCAATGCAGCAGCTACAGGGTGCATTAATGATCTGGTCAAACCTCTTCGGAGGGTTTCACTGTCCGAACGGCAAGAATTGATTTTGGCTAAACTCACGAACTGTTTTGTGGGTGTTCTTGCCGTCGTTTTTGCCATCAAGATTCCCAGTATCCTCGATATTCTCATCTACGCTTATAATTTCTGGGCGCCCGTTATCCTTGTCCCATTGGCTGCGGTGCTCCTTGGTGCCCGGGTTACAAAGACCGGATTCCTGGCGGCTGCCGCGGCTGGTATTGCTGGTGTGCTGGTATGGAGCGTCCTATTGAACTCGCCAATGGGAGTAAATGGCTTGGTGATCGGTGTTTTCTGCAACCTTATTGCTTTTGTGGTGACCGGGTTCCTATCCCCACCGTCGCGGGGGTGAAAAGGTTGATACTGGATCTGTCTCGACTCTCTTCGAGTATCCAGTATCCAGTATCCAGCATCCAGTATCCAGACATGAGAACGAGTGCGGGGGCCACTCAGCCTCCTACCACCAGGAGCGAATACACCCCGAGTGTCGGAATTACCCATTCGTTACCCGTAGCACCTTTCCTAATCTGTTCACAGCCCGGCGTCAGAGCAAGGAGATGGAGTTTTTCGCCGCCGGGGCAGCGCACACGCACGTTCTTCAAAGGCTGCTTCCAGTAGTTGAGCAAGTGTACCACGAAGCCCTTGTTACCTGATTGGCCCCCTTCAGTAATCGTAAACAGCACATATGGACAGTCGATGACCTCGAATGACGGTGTTGTGTTTTCGCGAATGAAGTCTAAAAGAGCCTCCTCGCTGCGGGCCGTCTTCCACGGACCGCCCGCGAGCATCGGATTATTCTGTCGCGGCTGCCCCCAACGATCCATGGCGCCCGTCTGGCCATAAACGATCATCCGCCCGCCTTGGCGAGCGTGGTGGATGAGCACCGTCAGGGCCTCATTTGAAATGAGCTTGGCATCGTACACCACCACGCACGGGTATCGACGTAGATTCTTCTTGGAGATACGGTCCTCGAAAAGGACGTCAAACTGGACGTTTGCTCTTACGAGATCCGTCAGAAAACCTTCCCTGGGACGTTTTCCCTGGAAAACGGGTAGCCGGTCGTCCGTCACGAAAGCCACGTCTGCCTTGTACTGAGCTCCAAGGAAATACCCTTGGTGTTTGCTTACGAAGTGATGGGCCTTGCCTACGGCTTCGACGATCTTTATGACCTCGTCCTTGCGCTCGTACAGGTGCAGCAAGGCCAGTCCCTCCTGGAATCCTTGTAGCGAGGCCAGCGCTGCGTTGCATTCGCCGATAGCGAGCTGGAATCCCAGCGGCGGATAGTGATTGAGAAACCGGTGGCCGTTGCGACGTCCTCCGAACTCCACGATGACCGGTTTCCAGCCTTCGCTGAGCCCTTTGAGCAGGCGCAGGCGACCAAGATTGGTGACCAGCATTTCGGCCTCGAACGGTTCTGCGTTGACATCGACGAACACGTCCTGCCAAACCGGCTCCAAAGCATCCGTGGACCTGATCTCGTGGCTTTGCTGGAAGCGATAGTAGCCTGGTTCATAGCCATCCTCCGTTGAGATGATGTTGCAGCCGCGTCCCATTGTATATGTGGAGCGGTGTGCGTTGGCGAAAAGCACTATATCGCCTTTGCGCTTCCGCGCATGGTCCAGCATCTCCAGAAAAAGGCGTTTCATAACCTCCGTCTGAAATACGAGCCGCGCTTCCTGTGTATCCACAAAGCCGTTCTTTTCGAGAAATTCGGCGAACATTTTCTCTGATCTTTTGCCTCTTATCACCCACCAGGTGTTGTCGTATTCGATGGCGTCGAACCCGGCATCGATGGCCGCGTCGATGCGTTTCTTCATGTATGCTTTCCATTCGGGATTCGTAATATCCGCCCGCACGCGTGTTATTCGGCCGATTCGCGCATAAGCGGCGGCCCCGTAAGGTATAGGCTCGTCTTTCTCGTCGAGAAGCTGCCAGTTCTTTGACTGCGGTTCTCGCACGAACATGTCGTCGACAAACATGTTGGTTGACGACATGTATGCAGCCACCCGGATGCCCCGTGCGTGGCAGGCATCCACATAGGCGCGCAGCAGATCCCACTGATAGCGTTCCTTCTCGATAGAATAGCCGACGCTGAACGTAAGCCAGATAAAGTTGTAGCCCATCGCCTCAGCCAGCTCCACAGTCTCAGGGTCATACCATCGGCTCGTCGCATCGACAACGCTTGGCCAGGGGGCATTGAAATAGGGCCATCCTGAAAGCATTCCCTTGCACACCTCGAGCGGGCCGCCATCCCACCGTGAGAAATTGAGCTTCTGCGTCAATAGCCATGCCGGCGCCGAGGCCTTTTTTGGCTCGGGATATTCTGGTCCAGGCCACCAGACATCGGCCCCCGGGACGGACCCCTGCTTTCGCAGGGGCAAGCTAGCCCCCGCGCAGGCGGGGGTGTTGAAAACCACGCTGAAGGCAAAGACAGCCGCTAAGAAAAACCGGTACATCATGATAAAACCTCCTTTGCTCCAACGTAATGCACCTGCGCTCACCGCAGTCGATGTAGTCTGCCAACGATTGCCGATTGTCGATTGTAAATCGCAAATTGAAAATCGAAAATTTCCGCGCGAGTGACGGTAATTGTTAAAACAATTCTTCCGGCTCCGCTTTGAAGTAGAATTTATAGTCATCTGGAGTATCAATATTAACCAGGATACCGCTTTCAGAGGTTTCAAGTTCAAGAGTCTTTTCTGCATTCGAGTATACTACATATCTTGCACCTTGTTCTTTCGGTGCGTTCAGCAGTTCATTGAATAATGACCTGGAGAATAATGTAGGATGCCCTCTTTTCTGGTTGAAAGTAGGAACTATGATCGGATTATTTGTTTCTTTGAATTTATGAATAATCTTGTTAACAACCTCTTTAGTAATAAAAGGGGTATCAACCAGGCATAACAGTATCGCTTCTGTCTGTTCCGGGGCATCCTTTAGCGCTGCGATCAAAGATGATAACTGTCCTTTTTGGTAATCTTTATTTACTACAACGAATATTGCAGACAAATCGACCGACTTTTTTATAGCTTCAGCCTCTGCTCCAAGAACAACAGTGATTCTGTCCACAACAGAGGCCTTAAGCACCGAAATAATTTGCTCTAAAAATGTTTTATCATTGAATCTCAACAGAGGCTTTAGTTTGCCCATCCTCTTTGACTCACCGGCAGCTAAGATTATTGCGTTTATCATGGATTCTTTTGGGCCTCCGCTTCGTGGTCCGCAGGACACCTGACGGTGGGACCCTCTTGCAGGCAGTTTGAAAAAGCTATTGTCATATGGTTTGCCCCAGAGGTGCTTCCGAGCCTTCTTATCTTTACCAATTCGCAAACTATACTTAGAGCAATTTCCTCAGGGGTAACTGCGCCTATTGAAATGCCGATGGGAGAATAAATCCTTCTTAGCATTTGCTCTGGAACGCCTTTTTCCTGCAGTTTTGCCAGAACAGTTACTGTCTTTCTTTTGCTTCCGATCATTCCAATATATTTAGCGTCTGTCTTGATGGCTTTTTCAAGAACTATGGCATCACATTTATGTCCCTTGGTAACGATAACGATGTATGAATTTTTGTTGATATCGATTTTATCGAAGACACTTTCAAAGCCTTCGACAATGATATTATCTACATCCGGAAATCTCTTTTTGTTTGCAAATTCTACCCTTTCGTCACATACCGTAACTCGAAAATTTACAGATTTTGCGTACCTTGAAATATAATAGGATAAGTGCCCTGCACCAAAAATGAAAACCATAGGTTGTTCCCAAACAGCTTCTATAAATACTTCTGTTCCATTTGCCAATGCTTTCTTTTCAGGCTGCTCTTTATCAACCACTTTTTTTATAGATTCAATAACATCTTGGGAAAAACTAATATTAGTGGCGGTAGCAATCGGCTCAGCATCTTTCAGAAGGATTTTTTGAGGTGATTTTTTAGCAGAGATAATTGAGAAAAGTGCGCCTCTGCCTCCATTCTCGATGAAGGCCGAAAGCTCTTCGAACAAAGCCAGACTTTTCTTATCAAAGGTTTCAATAAGAATTTCTATCGACCCTCCACATATCCCTTTTTCGTCATCTTCAATGCCATCGAGGTTAAATCTGAAAACCTGGTTTTCGGTCTTTGGCAGGATATTTTTAGCTATATTAATCATTTCCGCTTCAGTTCGCCCTCCCCCAACGGTGCCCAAAATTTGCCCATTTTTGCCCCAAACCAGCATTTTGTAACCCACTTTTCCAGGAGTTGAGCCCGCAGTGGATATTACAGTTATCAAAGCGATATTTTCGCCCCTTCTGAGAAGCAGTGTTGCTTTCTTGTATATTTCAAGATCATTCATAGTTTAATAATAGCTATTTTACTTTTCCTTAATCAAGAGTTAAATGTTTGAAGAACCGCTCTTTTTCCAAAAATATTCTTGAAATACAGCATATATCTTGTATATTGATGCACGGCTGTTTTTCAATTAAGGTTTCTACTTTGTAGTATTTATGGCTAATTGTACAGCAAAATCAGGTAGTAGGCAATGGAGCAAATAATGGAAAATGTATCTTTCAAACTCAATGGTAAGCCGGTAAGCTTAACTTTAGATAGTGAGCGAATGCTTTTATGGGTTTTACGCACAGATCTGGGTCTTACGGGAACCAAATACGGTTGCGGAGTCGGTCTATGTGGTGCTTGTACTGTTCTGGTGGACAATAAAGCTGTCTCTTCATGTCGATTTCCGGTAAAAGGTGTTGAAGGAAAACAAGTGCTTACTATTGAAGGATTAGCTAAGAACGGAAAACTCCATCCAATTCAGCAAGCTTTCATAAAACACGATGCCCTTCAATGCGGCTTTTGTACACCGGGTATGATTCTCAATGCCTATAGTTTGTTATTAGAGAATCCACAGCCTACTCGGCAGCAGATCATTCAGCACATGGAGCATAACTTATGCAGATGTGGGTCACATGCCCGTATCATCCAAGCTATTCAGACCGCAGCCGAAGAAATGAAAGGAGTTAAGCAGAGATGAAAGAAGACGAATACGAAAGCCTTGATTTAAGTGATATTACCGTCAATTCCCATATCAACCGCCGGGAATTTTTGAAACGCTTGGGTGGCGGAATCATAATCTTTTTCTACATTGGCGAGACCTCGGAGCTGCAGGCGCAAAGACGCCGCAGAGGGTATCCTGATGACTTTAACGCCTATCTTAGAATTGCCGCCGATGGTCAAGTCACTTGCTTCACAGGCAAAGTTGAGTTGGGCCAGGGAGTCACAACTTCCTTAGCCCAGATGTTAGCTGACGAACTTGATGTGCCTCTGGAATCAGTGGATATGGTTATGGGGGACACGGCTCTCTGTCCGTGGGATGCGGGTACGTGGGGATCTCAGACCACGCCGAGATTTGGACCTGTTCTGAGAGCGGCGGCAGCCGAAGCTAAGGCGGTCCTAATAGAGCTGGCAGCCGAGCATCTCAAAGTTCCAAAGAACCGTCTAAATGCAAAAGGCGGAGTTGTATTTGACAGGACTCGAAAGGGACGTAAGGTTACCTACGCTCAACTGGCAAAAGGAAAAAGGATTGAAAGGCATCTGGAGCAGAAAGCACAAGTGAAAAACGTACCGGAATTCAATCTAATAGGAAAGCCTCATCACCGGATAGACGCTTTGGAAATGGTCACTGGGAAAGCCCGGTATGCGGGGGACATCCGCGTAGCTGGCATGGTGTATGCAAAGGTTCTGCGGCCTCCGGCTCACGGTGCCAGGTTGAAGAGCCTCGACACTTCAGCAGTTGACAAAATCGAGGGTGCCCAGGTGGTCCGGGACGGTGACCTAATTGCTGTTTTGCATAAGAGTCCCGATGAGGCCGAGAAAGCCTTGACGAGAATCAACGCCGACTATGATGTCCCAGAAGCGCGTTTTGACGATAAGAGTGTCTTCGATTATTTCGTCGATAATGCTGCGAACGGTGAAGTAATGAAGGCTGGTGGCGACATCGAGAGCGGACTGAAGCTCGCCCAGGATGTGGTTGAGCAGACATACTTGAACAGCTATGTTTCCCATGCTACCATAGAAACCCACACTGCTTTGGCGCAGTTCGAAGGCAACAAAGTCACAGTCTGGGCGTCAACTCAAACGCCTTTCGGCCTTCAGCGACAGTTAGCCCGTGAGCTGAGCATTCCTGTCGAGAACATCCGCGTTATTGCTCCTTTCGTAGGTGGTGGATTTGGAGGAAAGATCAGTAATGGACAGGCTATACAGGTGGTAAAGCTGGCAAAGATAGCTAAGAAGCCCGTCCAGCTTGCTTGGAGCCGGGCCGATGAGTTCTTCTATGACACGTTTAGGCCAGCTGCAGTGGTTAAGATAAAGTCGGGGCTTACGGATTCGGGCAAGATAGTCTTGTGGGATTATAGCATCTACGGCATGGGCGGGCGAGGCGCTCAACTGTTCTACGATGTGCCGCATCATCGTACCACCATCTATGGAGAGCTGCGGAATGGTGAGAAGATGCATGCTTTCGCCACGGGACCCTGGCGTGCGCCTCACAACAACACCAACAGCTTTGCGAGAGAGTCGCACATTGACGTCATGGCAGCGAAAATAGAGATGGATCCCTTGGAGTTTCGCCTGAAAAATCTTACCGACGAGAGGATGCGAAGAGTTCTTAAAGCTGCGGCAGAGAAATTCGGTTGGTCTGCGGCGAAGGCCCCCAGCGGCCGGGGCTACGGGATAGCCTGCGGTTCTGACGTGGACGTGCCTGTGGCCCTTATAGCGGAGGTTAAGGTTGACCGGCAAACGGGAAAGGTCCAGGTTAAACGTGTCGTCTGCGCCCAGGATATGGGCCTGGTGATTAATCCTGAAGGGGCCACGCTGCAGGTGGAAGGCGGTATCACCATGGGGCTGGGTTACGCGCTAACCGAAGAAGTGCACTTCAAAGGCGGAAAGATTCTTGACTTAAACTTCAATACGTATGAGCTACCTCGCTTCTCTTGGGTGCCGAAAATCGAAACGGTGCTGATAAAAGCAGACGATTCTCCTGCAAGAGGAGGCGGAGAACCGCCCATTATTTGTGTGGGCGGCGTTATTGCCAATGCTGTTTATGATGCAGTGGGTGTTAGGTTGTTCCAACTTCCTATGACCCCGGAACGGGTAAGAGAAGCAATGGCCAGGAGTCCCCAGGCTCTCCCCAAATCGTAGTCGATAAAGTGCCTGACCACTAATAAACTCCCTTTTTACCAGAGCACTATTTTTAGAAAGTATAGGACGTGGAAGAAGCCATTGCAAAAGCGAGAGCGCTTATCGAAGCGATGGGCTATATTCGCAGCTTTCGCGGCCGAATCGTGGTGGTAAAGCTCGGCGGAAGTGTGCTTGAAGACGCCAGCCTACAAAAAAAATTGCTGACCGATATCGCTTTTATGGCTACCGTGGGAATGCAGCCGATCATCATCCACGGCGGTGGAAAGGCTATTACCAAAGCCATGAAAGAGGTAGGGATAGAACCGGTTTGGGTCCGGGGACGCCGATATACCGATGAGCGAACCTTGACCATAGCCGAGCATACACTGGTGCACAAGATCAATACGCCTATTTGTGAGACGCTTGCTAAACTGGGCTGCAAGCCAATGGGGCTGCATTCGCTGAGTAGTTGCGTGTTATTTGCCGAACCCTTGAGACTGGCCGGCGAAGATGGGCGGAAACTTGACCTCGGTTTAGTCGGATATATAACCGCTGTAAATGCCGAGCTGTTAAAGACACTTTGCAGCTCTGGTAATATACCAGTTATTGCATCGGTAGCTAAAGATAAGGCAGGCGGTAAGCTAAATGTCAACGCCGATAGTGCCGCCGGCAAAGTCGCCGCAGAAGTCGCAGCTGAAAAGCTGGTAGTGGTAAGTGACACACACGGGATACGAACCGACATCAAGGACCCGGATAGTTGGATTTCCAGCCTGGACCGGCAGCAGATTAAGCAGATGATTGACTCCAGCATTATCACCGAGGCGATGTTGCCAAAGGTCGAGGCGTGTATTACAGCTTTGGACGCCGGGGTCAAAAAGGCACATATTATCGATGGCCGAATCGAGCACTCACTGCTTTTGGAAATCTATACCGATAAAGGTGTCGGCACAGAAATCGTTAAAAAGTAAAAAGAATGGATTCCTGCTTCCGCAGGAATGACAGTAACGCGATACGATATACGCAATACGAGATACTAATTATGACCACACAGGAGACAATCGAATTGTTTGATAAATATGTTATCGCAAATTACACCCGTCTGCCACGGGTTATCGTCAGGGGACAAGGCTGTTATATGTATGATGCTGACGGCAATAGGATACTGGATATGTTTCCCGGCTGGGCCGTCAGCGGCATCGGGCATTGTCACCCCAACGTTGTTGAGGCTATCCGTAAGCAGGCCGGTGAGCTTCTGCATATCGATAATACATTCTACTCTGAGCCGCAGGGCAAGTTGGCACAGCTCTTGAGCGAGCGAGCTTTCGGCGGCAAATGCTTTTTCTGCAATAGCGGCGCCGAGGCCAACGAGGCGGCGATGAAGCTGGCACGTCTGCACACGCCGCAGGAAAAGTACAAATTTATTACCGCTGAGGGCAGCTTCCATGGCCGAACCTTTGCTACAGTGACAGCAACGGCTCAACCAAAGTATCACGAGGGTTTTCTGCCGTTGCTGCCGGGCTTTGTCTATGTCCCGTTTAATGATGTGGCTGCACTTGAATCTGCCTTCAGCGACGAAGTGGCGGCGGTTTTGGTCGAGCCGATACAGGGTGAGGGCGGAATAAATGTCGCCACCGCTGAGTACCTGCAGGCAATCCGCCGGCTCTGCGATGAAAAAGGTGCCGTTATGATTTTGGATGAAGTCCAGACCGGCATCGGCAGAACCGGCAAGTGGTTTGCCTACCAGCACTTCGATGTCGAGCCGGATATTATAACTATGGCCAAAGCTCTGGGCGGCGGCATGGCAATCGGGGCGATGATGGCCAAAGAAGAAGTCGCTGCGTCACTTGTCCCCGGCAAGCACGCCTCCACCTTCGGCGGCAACGCCTTAGCCTGCGCAGCAGCCATCGCGGTTATAGAAACTATAGAGGACAAGAGTCTGTTGCAAAACGCTGTCCAGCTTGGTAAGTATACCAGAGATAAACTTCTCCAATTGAAGCAGAAGCATTTTATTATAGATAGTGTGCGTGGCATTGGCTTAATGATCGGTGTTCAATTGACCAGCCCTGGTGCTGAAATTGTTGACAAATGCCTGGAAAAAGGCCTGCGAATAAATTGTACTAACAATACAGTTTTGCGATTTATGCCGCCGATGATTGTCACCAAAGAGCAGATCGACCAGGCCATCGA
>JBHIDV010000050.1:0-11226 GCA_046760285.1 Sedimentisphaerales bacterium | reverse complement strand
AACCTGGTGAACATAAGTTCGGGGCCTATACTAATTATGTGGTATAGGCCCCGCTTATTTTTGTGTTGCGCTGTGTGACGTATATTGGGGGTACTCTGGTCACCACGTAAACTGGATTTGCCCATCGCTGATACGGCGACTGCATACGCTCCTTAAAGAAAAGTTTGTAGAAAAGACCTATTGATATTCCACTTTCGTTATGAAATAATAAATCGCTGTATGAAAGCTCTGACTAAAAAATTATTGGTCGTTGTCGTATTTAGCATTTGCCTTGGTACTATCGCCAAAGCAGATTTAGCAGAGCGGGTCGAGGCAATCATCAGCCGACCCTCCCAAAGGAAAGTTCAGTTTTCTATTCATATTGTCAAGGCCGACTCCGGCGAAACAGTGTACAGTCATAATGCGGCAAAGATGCGGCTGCCCGCTTCTAATATGAAAATAATTGTCACCGCAGCGGCACTAAAATATTTAGGCCCTGATTACGCCTATATTACAAAAGTCGCCCTTTATGATGATACACTAATAGTAATAGGAGGTGGCGACCCATTATTGGGTGACGAGAAAACAGATGCTAAGCATGGCCGAGAAAGGAACTGGATATTTAAAGACATCACAGCAACATTGAAACGCCACGGCGTAAAAACTATAAAAGATATCATTATTGATACAACCATATTTGATGACCAGCGGGTGCATCCAAGCTGGCCGAAGAAGGAGCTGAACCGCTGGTATGCCTGTGAAGTAAGCGGCCTTAACTTTAACGATAACTGCATTGCGATTACCGCGAAAAACAACAGTGGCAAAGTCGCCATCTTTATCGAGCCTCAAACAGATTATGTAAAGTTCATCAATAAAGTCACACCAATATCCAGAGGCAGCAGCACCGTAGGCTCTTACCGAAGCCGGGAGCCTAACAAAATTGTCATCCATGGTAAGTGTAGAAAACAAGCAGGTCCATTTGATGTAGCCATTGAAAACCCTGCTGCGTTTTTCGCATATCTGTTAGCAGAGAATCTGGCTAAAGCAGCAATATTTGCAAATGGTCAAATTATAGAAAAGGCGGTGGCCGATGAGGATGTCAGAGTGCTTGCCGAATACAGCACTGCACTAATTGATTGTTTGACCCGGTGTAATAAGGATAGCTTAGGCTTAGCAGCGGAAGCTCTACTTAAAACGATTGCCGCCGAAAGCAATCCCGAAAGAAAAAACGGCAGTTGGACCAAGGGACGGGAAATAATTTCAAAATACCTCATGGAACTGGGCATCAGCAGAAATCACTTTTTTATCGATGATGCCAGCGGCCTAAGCAGGAAAAATAGACTCAGCGCAAATGCTATAACAAAAGTGTTATTAAATGTCTACAAAAGCGAGAATTGGCAAATTTATAAAGATTCACTTGCGGTAGGGGGGGTAGATGGGACAATCGCCAGATATTTCAAAGAGCAGAAGTACAAGGGCAAAATTCTCGGCAAGACCGGCTATATTTCGGGCGCAAAATCTTTCTCAGGAATCTGCATCACCAAGCAGGGCAATTATATATTTTCCATTTTATCTAACAACGCCAACGGCCAAACGCGAACGGCAATCAATGACATTGCAAAAGCAATTATTGATACCGAATAATAGATCATAACGAGTAATTATATGACACTCTGTTTTTTAATCAATCGTACCAATGAATCTTTTATCTCGGCATGTCTCGGAACAGGTGCCTGTTTGCCGTTTCTGGGATTAGCATAGATGTCATGCTTACTGCCGTTCAGATAGCAACCGCTTTTAACCAGCTCTTTTACCAGGGCATTTCGTTTCAAACTTCGACCCCCAGTTCTATGGTCTTGGTGCTGGTGCGCTTATCTTCAACATCATATTCCTGAAGCATCATTTGGTAAGCATCAATTATATTTTCCTTCAGTTCTTCTATAGTTTTGCCCTGGCTAAAAATACCTGGAATTTCCTTTAACTTACCGACATACCAGTCGTCGTCCTGCCAGTATTCAAGGGTGAAGAATCTCTTCATTCTTTGCTCCTTTCGCTATCAATACAGCTAATTTTTTATGTCTATGCACCAGGTTCGGGTTCATCTGCCAATATTTTTCCTGAATAAATTATATCTAATTTGCTTTAAGACGCCAACAAAAAAGGCTGCAAGCGGTGTGCTCACAGCCCTTTATCATAAGAAGATTATAAAACGGGAAAAATACAAAAATTGGCTGCGAGGAAATAAAAGTGAGCTAAAGTGACTAAAATGAGCTAAAGTGAACTAAAGTTGTAACAATAAGCCGGAGTATTCGTTAACTTTAGGCCCTTTTAACTTCTCGCCGCCGCGTAGCTATGGCGAAGCGGGGTAATCACTTTGAACTTCTTAGTCTCCTGGTGCCTTTGCAGTAGGGCAGGGGGGGTATTGGAAGAGTCTAAAGTATACTATAGGGCCACTTTCGTAGACTTTTCTTTCCCAGTTTTTCTCATCTGGCTGTATCGCTGCTTGAAAGAGGGGCTCTTCGAGAAAATCCATTTCTACGCCAAGTATCACCGCTAAAGGTGGGGACTCTTTAATCAGCTTCTTAAGTGTTCTGGGGCCTACCGTGTGTGTGATGTCCCGATTCGAGGATGAGAGCCGGTCAGCGACTCTATAAACAATCGCCCCGGCGGAAAGTTCTGTATAAATATCGCAGCCGCCCTCAAGAGCAAATAGGGGGGCTAAGGTAAGTACCAGCTTGGGTTTACGAGTTTTTTGGCCAATTTCCTCCGAAATATTATGCAGGCTGATCGGCACCCAGCTTTCCGGCACAAGTAACATCGGCGTTCTATACATCACAACTGGGTTTGATAGGACTGCAATAATTAGGCAGATAACTACTAAAGTAGAGGCTATTTTGAAGTGTCTGTTACGGCTGACCTCGTTGGCAATGCTTCTTAAAAAAAGCAGTGGATACGCAAAGCTGATTATCAAAAAAGGCACCGGCACCGCCAGGTATTGTCTCCATATAGTCGGTGGAATTAAAGCGATTATGAAAAATGCTAATGAAAGTTGCGCGGCAAATAATAGCTTCCTTGGCTCTGATGCGGTCAATTTTCTGCGTTGCCAGGTGATTACCAGGTAAAGATAAACTACCATCAAAATAAGTACCAGATAGCCCGGTCTGGTGATAGAGCTTAATATTAGTTCAGTTTTATTATGAACCATGCCTATTTCGTACAGCCATTTGCCGTAAAGTTTGGGTATCCAGTACAGGTTTAGAAAAAATGCTCGCGGTGCCTGGGCTATCACCCAAATAGGCCAGAGCAATACGATAACAGTAGCAATCAAAAACGGCAGGGCGGTCTCGACTCTTTCTTTTATCGAATCGGCTGGCTGGCTTAGCACAACAGCAAAAAACAATAGCTGTACCAGAGCTGTAGTTACCCGCATGCAGGTTGCAAATGTAAGCAGAGCCCCAATAGCAGCAATCCTCCAGTATTTTGTTCTCTGCTGAAAGTCGGTCGATATAAAAAACCAAAAAGCCAACACTACACATAGGATTACAACATCGTGATTCCAGGCGTAGCCGTTAGCATAATCGACTAATGGATTGAAGACGTACAGGACGGCACCAGCTAAGCCCAGAAGGGCTCCAGAAATTCGATAAGACTCAAAGATGTGTCGATATATAACGACAATGAGTGCCATTGTGAAAATGTCGCATAAGACAGAGACGATTCTACCTACCAGCAAATAGTGGGTCGTATTCAATAGATTGAACAAGGCTGCGTAGAGCAATGGATGGTAGGGCAGTTGCGAAGGATAGGAAAAGTCCTGGTAAATCATTTTGCCCTGAGCTAATAGAACACCGCCGGTACAGTACATCTGCTCATCCCGGCCAAGAAGCTTGGTCATACTATTTGCCAAGATTGCAAATGACAGCACCACCAGTATTAGGATAGCAGCAGTATTGATAACTTTTGACGACATCTGATTTATAAAGTCCGTGTCAGTCAGTGTCTAAAAAAGTCTGTGTTAGTTCGTGTCTATTACCATTCAGCCAATTCGCCCAGAAGCTCCTCGACCAGGTCCTTCATTGTTACGATACCCATAGGTTTTTCCCTACCACCACGGCTGGTTTTCACCACCAGAATGATTCGTTGATTCTCGCTTTGTATAATATTTATTGCCTCAATGACTGTAGTTGCTGCGTCAAGTCTTCGAATGGGCCTTATAAAATCCCGCAAGTTGTCAAACTGCTCAGACGAACTTAAGGCCTCATAAATATTCACAAAGCCAATAATATTTCCGTGCTGACCTTCTATTACAGGTAAACGGGTAAAGGGACACTTCTTCAATTTGCTTAGTAAGGCAGTTCTGTCAGAGTTAACGTCGACCATCTCAACATTATTGACCGGAATCATTACCTGCTCAATGCGAATGCCGGGAATACTTACAATACGATTTATCATATCAGCTTGTGTAGAGCTGAAGAGCCCTTCCTCATGTGTATCTTGAAGAATTGCCTTGACCCGATGTCTTTCGACAGAAGTTATCACTGTCTTCGAAGACCAAGCCAATCCCATCGACCGACCAAAGCCACCAGAGACAAATTTGAGCACCGGCACCGCGCCGCACCAGATGAAAACTTTGTGAAATGTATGCAGGACCGGCGCAAGATAAGGCATAAATAAATCGGCACGATAGAAAAATATATTTTTCGGAATTAGCTCAGAAAAAACAAACAGAACCGGCGCAGTCAGTATGGTCGTAAAAAGCCCAGCAATAAGCTCGCCGCCTACCTTTGCCAAGAACATATTAGCGATGATACTGGTGGCGAAATATTGGGCCAAGTTTGTGCCTATCAGCATCGAAAGAAGCAGTCCGGCCCTGTCGTGCATAATCCTGCCCAGTATGACAAATAATAACTGCTTTTTCTCTATACCCAGTCTTAGGCGAAGCCGGCTGAGCTGATATAGGCCGGTCTCAGAGCCGGCGAAAAGGCCCGCCAAAAAGACAAAAAACACAAATGATAATATAAAAACTGCGTTATTTATCATTGCTCAAAAATGGCTCCAGCGTTAGTATGACCGTTTCTATCCGATGCCTGTGCACCTTTTCCACCGTGAACTTCAAATTTCCCAGATACGCCGTATCGTTGCTTTCAGGTATTTTGTCGAGAAGGGCGGTTACTAAACCGCCGATGGTGGACACCCGCGTTTCGGCCAAATCAATCCCCAGTACCTCTGCCCAGTCGCCGGCAGCTAAATTGCCCGCCAATCGATATTGGAAAGGCCCTATCTGCTGGATCGGCTCGATTCCCTCGGCAAATTCAATCCGGCCAAAAAATTCCTCTGCGATGTCTTCCAGGCGAACAGAACCGGCGATGCCGCCGTATTCATCCACCACTATGGCCATATCGGTTCCACTCTTGCGGAAAAACTCCAGCAGAGATTCGACCGTCTTTTGCTCCGGAACAAAATGTATCCTTTGAACAATCCTGTCCAGAGAAACGCCTGGACGAAGAAAAAGCTGCCTAAGATGTACTACGCCGATTATATTGTCGATAGTCCGAACATAAACAGGCAACTTCGTCAGGTGGTTTTTTAGCATTAGTTCACTGGCTGCTTGGGCCGAATCGGTAACCGCACAGGCTATCAAATCTACTCGCGGCCGCATAACGTGACGTACCTTCAGAAAGCCCAGCTCGATAACCTCCGTCAGCAACTTGCTCTCGTCAGTAGTAATCAGCTCCTGCCTTCGAATGGTCTCGATTAAGAGTTTGAATTCATCCGGTGTTATTACTTTTGGCAGTCTCGCCGGCCCTAAAAGCACTCTTAGAACCGGCTCTAATATGAAGAACTTAAATACAAAACTAAAAGGTACGAAGATTTTAAGCATCAAAAAAACCGGCAGGGCGGCTGTAATACTGAAATACCTTGAATTTGCATAGGCTAAGGATTTTGGCAGTATCTCGCCAAAGAGCACCAGCACCACAAAGGCCACAAAAGCAGTAGTAGCTGCAGCGGTTAGGCCGCTCTGCTCTTTGACCCGGATGGCAAGGATGCTGGCAACAGCGTAAAAAAGAACGTTTACTGTCATATTGCCAAACAGCAAACAGTTGAGCAATTGCCCCGGCTTACTAAGCAGCTTTGCTGCCATGTTTTGAAGCCTGTGCCTGGATTCTTGCAGCAGTTTTATTTGCCTGCGGGAGAGATTGAAAAAGGCGGTTTCAGAGCCTGAGAAAAAAGCAGAACCTCCAAGCAGCAGCAACATTAAAATGAAAGGGCCGATATTTTGGTAAAGCTGAGCCATTGTCAGTTTAGTCTATCAGGCAGGTTTTTCCTGATACCCTGATGTCCTGATATCCTGCATCCCGATCACCTGATAACCCGATATCCTTACTGTGGCTTGGGTAGTGTTATCTTAAATGTGCTTCCTTGCGCTGGTCTGGATTCAACCGAAATGCAGCCCTCGTGGGCCTCTATTATTTTTTTGCAAAATGCAAGACCAAGTCCGGAGCCTGAATACTCGGATGCTGATTTTTTATTTGCCTTCGTAGTAAAAAACGACTCAAAGATGTTTTCTAAGTCAGCCGGTTGAATACCACAGCCGGTGTCGGCCACTTCTATTTGGGTGAGGTGGTTATTCTCTGTGGCTTTGATGGTCAGTATTCCGCCGCGGGCCAGCATAGCATCGCGGGCGTTAAGAATCAAATTCATTAACACCTGCTGAATTTGAACCGGCACCGCCCAGACCATCAAATCTTCAGGAATCCGGATCTCCACGCTTATCCCATCCTTTGCAAAATCCCGGCACAGACAGGTAAAAATCTCTTTAACCAGAGTAATCAGCCGAACGTTTTGCTTTTCTTGCGTCTGGCCGTTTGCCATTGCCAGCAAACTTTCCATAATTTTGGAGGCCCGCTCGCAATTTCGGACTGTCTTTTCCAGTGCCTTTTCCGCCAGAGACTTATCGTGTGGGTTCTTTAACGCCAAAGCCGCGAAATTAGACAGAGGCGTGAGCAGATTATTGATTTCGTGGGCTATCATGTAGCAGGCTGAACCCATGTTAGCCAGACCCTGGAGTTGGATAATCTGCGATTTTAAGACAGTATTATGCTCTTGCTGCTTCGCCAGGTGTCTGTGCAAAGAAAGACGCTTTTCGATAATACTTGTCAACAGTCTACTCCTGTTATAAAATTCCGTTTTGGAACATTTGGCCACAAAGAGGCACAAAATGCATAAGAGCTGTGCCCCTTATGGGAGCTCTTTTCATTTTTAATCTCTTTTTTACCCTTTTGTGCCTTTTCGCGGCTGTTGGTTATGAATTATTATCTACCAGAAATTATTTGCTTACAAGTATCTATATCGACTTTTGAGATGGTTTTTCTTGAACATCGATATACGCAGTACGCGATATGGCTAACGATAAATGAATGAGCAAAGGATTTTAGAAGAGCTGTTAGCGTTGTTGGAAGCAAACGGCGTCATTATTCGCAGCGAGCCGCTTGGTGGTAGTGGCGGAGGGCTTTGCACCATAAAGGGCCAGCAGTTCTTCTTCGTGGACACGCAAGCTGCATCAGCTAATGCAGCAGCAATTTGTGCTGAGGCAGTCTCGGAACTGTTAGATATTGAAAAGCTCTACATCAGGCCAGAAGTCCGACAATTTATCGAAAACCACAGCAGTATTAAAAAGGAGTAGTGAAAAATGGCAGCGAAAAAGGTAGCTATTATGGTCGACCAGATGTATCAGACCCTCGAAGTTTGGTATCCCTACTATCGGCTCATCGAAGCTGGCTTTGAGGTTAATTTCGTTGCTGCTGAAGCCAAAAAAGAATATCATTCGAAAGAAGGCTACCCCTGTGTTTCCAATATCTCGGCCAAACAGGCCGACGCCAGCGATTATGATTGTATGATTGTGCCAGGCGGGTTCGCACCGGATTTTATGCGGCGAAGTGCTGATGTTATAAACTTTGCCAACGATATGGTAAGTGCGGGCAAAATTATAGCAGCTATATGCCACGGCGGCTGGCTATTGTGCAGTACGCAAATTTATAAGGACAAGAAGGCCACCTGTTTTATAGCCATTAAAGACGATATTAAAAACGCAGGCGCTGACTATGTAGACGCGGAATGCGTTGTGGATGGCAATTTGATTACGTCACGCCAGCCGGACGATTTGCCAGCCTTCTGCACAGCGATCCTGGAAAAATTAAAAAATATTTAGCCCCCAGTTTCACTGGGGGTTATTAGTAAGGAGCGATTTCGCTATGGGCCGGAAAAGAGCAGAAAAAGAGCAGGACAAAATGCCTACGGTGCTTATTGTTGAAGATGATCAGCCAAGCCTGGAACTTCTGCAGGCATATCTTGAGGATGTCGACTGCCAAACGGTTTGTGCACACGATGGGCTGGAAGCACTGGATATTATAGGCAAAAAACCTCCTGATTTGGTCTTGCTGGACATCATGATGCCTAAGATGAGCGGCTTTGAAGTGTGCAAGAGAATAAAAAACGACCCCAAGACCAGCAATGTCCCTGTAATAATGGTAACCGCGCTTAGCGAATTCGGTGATATTGAACGGGGCATTGATTCAGGCACGGACGACTTTATCAGCAAACCTGTCAACAAGTTAGAGCTGGTGACGCGAGTAAAAATAATGCTCAAGTTAAAGCATCTAAGTGACAGGCTCGAACGCACATTGGCATATCTAAGCGAGATAGAAAAACACACCCAGATGGCAAAATCAGATTCGCCGTAGAACTATACAGCAAAGCTGATTTTGCCTACGGCAGGGGGCTTGAAAACCCGATAACTGGCCTTTAGAATCGCAATAAACCCTACACCACACACAATCGCCATAGACGCAGCGCAAAATAAAAGCTCAGATCACTAATGGTTGGGGCTGCGATTAACACACCTTCACATATTGTCGATACTTTCAATGGTGTATAGCGCTTAACGGAGGACGATTCGCATCTCGTTCAAAAGATGTGGGATACGAAATACGAGCAAGGGGTGACGAATTTATGGGTACGCTGCTGGAAATTTTTGGCAGGGCAATAACAGCCGACACCGCTGACCTGATATGGCATTGGCTAAATACGGTCAAACTTTCAAAACAGAGCAGCAAATCTGCGCAGGATTATCAATTAGACAAAATCATCAACCTGATGGGCGAGGCGAAGCTCGACACCGCCGCCGAGCAGCTAAGGCTATATCTTTTTGAAAATTCCTCCTGCACCTACGGGCGTCTGGCAGCGGCTGCAATATGTCTGCACAAGAACCGGCTGCACGAGGCGATCGAAGAGTTAAACTCAGTCTATCTAAGGCAGCCGAATAATATCATGGCTCTTTACGCCCTGGGACACTGCTATGAGCGACTGGGCAAAGAATCCCAAGCAGTGGAGTTTTATCAGGATTGTCTGAAGTTTAAAAACTATTTGCAGTTTCCCAGCCAGCGACTTGCTGCCATTTATTTCAAAAACGGCCAACTGGAAAGAACCATACAGCAATATCGGCTGTTGAAGGAACAATACCCGGACGACATGTCAACACTGGTAACGCTGGGACACCTATATATTACCTCTACCGAATATACAAAGGCTATTGAGACATTTAATACTGCCATCTTGATACATCCCGACAACTTCCTGGGCGAAAACGACAATATAGACCAGCTTATTCAGGCAGGCCAACTGCACGATGCACTCGAACTACTTGAAGATTTATTATACCAGCAGTCTGACAGACCAGATTTGGTGCTTAAGCAGGCAGACGTTCTGAGCATGTTGGGCGCTACCGCTGAGGCGATTTCGCAATATCAGCAAGCGATTCGTATCTGTCCTGATTTTCTCGAAGCCACAATAAAACTGGGGACTCAATATTTACAGATGGACACTGAGCAGCTCGCTGCACAGCAATTCAACAAAGCAGTGGAGATAAATGATAAAATAGTGGATGCATATATTGGTCTGGCCACGGCCCAAAAATTAGCCGGGCGCTTCTTAGATGCGTTGGCCACATTGTCACTGGCTGCAGCTATTCAGCCAAACAGCTCCTTTTTGTTCGCGGAGACAGCTACATTACTATTCAAGGCTGCTCTTTCAGAGAATTTGCCTTTTTCTAATGCAGCCGATTGCACCAACCTTATAGAAGCTGTAATCGAAGCACACCGTCAACAAATCAGCCGTCGCCCACAAAACCCGGACCTATATTACAGACTGGGTGTCTTGCTGATGAGTGTCGGCAGGATAAGCAGTGCCATCACGTCATTTAGAACCGCTTTAGAGATAAACCCTACCTACGCCAGGGCCCAAAGCAAGCTGGCTATTTGTTTATTAGAGGCAGGCCAAAAACAGGCTGCATTAGAACAACTCACCGCTCCTGAGTATCTGGACAAGGATGCGCTGCAGCTACACTACAGAACAGCTTTGCTTTATTGTGATAGGATAAAGTTTGCATCATCGCTTATTAACCTCGACCGTTATATGGAGGATAATTTCGCCTCTACCGATGCCGCGGTCAACATTTCGATAGTTCTTCAGAATTTAGGCCTGTTAGACAGGGTCGCTGCCATGTGGGAGAATCTTTCAGAAACCGCTAACCAAGTCATTGATACTAATCAGCAGTTTCTTTTGTGAGCAGGCAAAAACACGCCGCCAAACCCCCAAATCTATAAATGGGCTATTTTGCATAAAAATTAAATCTGAATGAAACATAACATATCTTATGGGACATTAATTGTTTTTTCGTTTTTCTACGGCGGGCGGTTAGCAAATCTATCTTTCGTGGGCAAATTGTCCAATTCAGATATTGCCGGTTAGTTTTTAAATCCTGTTGGACTTCTACCGATTTAGTAAGTGTTTAGCCAGATATGAGTACATATCCATCTCCACGCTCAGACTCCTCTTCGCGGAAGTCTTTCGCGCAAGGTAAGCCACACGTTGTCCAGTTTTGCTTGTTTGCCGAGAGGCAAGATTGGGTGTCAGCCTCACCCCTTAGGGATGGGGATAGCTTCTCTAACGTAACCACAGAACCAAAACATCCCCAAGCCGCGCTTGAGGTTGCCACCCTTCGCATCAATTCTCTGCCTGCGACGCAACAACCTATCAAATCAAAATCGACAGACTAATAGTGACTGTCCAGTAAAGCGTCTGTGCTTTCTAAAGCCCGATAATCTGTTCGCCTGGGCCACGCAACGATAAGGGTCTGCCGAGGATTTCGTAATGCAGGATCGCCCTTCTTAACTCGTCCGGGTCGGCATA
>JBHIDV010000049.1:0-11356 GCA_046760285.1 Sedimentisphaerales bacterium | reverse complement strand
TCGGATTTTAGTTCAAAAACAGGGTTTTCGATGTTACATTGCGCTGTAGTACTAATCACCGTCCTGTGATTCTTATCACAGCTAAAACAGCTAAAAGACCGAGCAGCAGCAGTGCCGCTCTCAATACCCGCATAAGTTGGGTTCGGGGTTCCACAAGCCGCCATATCAAGGCCCAAATCCCTGCGATAAGCCCTATGCGTAAGAGAAAAGATATTACTTTGCCGACCATAATCAGATTATAACTTATTTTAACAAGCAAGGTCAAGTAAAAATATCCCATTTTAACAAATTCAATCCGGAAAATTCCACCGCCCGCAACATAGCAGACAGCTCTCCAGGGGTATAAAGCATTATATGTATTTGCTCCTGGCGGTTCAAGACAAACAAAAAGCTTTTTAGCTGCTCACAATTCTCAGCCTGATGGACAAAAAAATTATACAAAACTGATAAAAGCACCTACGGATACCTCAAGGGCCTTCTGCACCCTTGGCGTGGCCGATTAACCGCCATTTTCAATATTGATATGGCGATTTTTGCCGATGCTCCTGTTAGGACCCTCCCTGGATAGAAAACCTTTGGCCCAACAATATGTCCCATAATTTGTGGGCATTGATTTAAAGTAATCCAAACAGATAAGCCGAAATATTATGACGTTCGTAATTTAGTGGTTTTTTTAGTGTTTAGTTTAGGAGAGTAAAAATGCATTTTCTGGAAGAAACAAAAAAATGGCTGGGTGAGATTACCGAAATCGTTTTATTGTTGATCGCTCTTGGAGTGGCGGTGGAGATCCTTTTTGGCCCAGAAACAGTTCCTTTCTTTGGGGGAGTTGTGGCCAATCTTACCCAACTGCTTGATACTCTGGGGCAAAATGGCCTTGTTGGTTTGATCGCTTTGGGTATTATTGTCTGGCTGTTTCATAGAAGGAAAGTATTTGCACCGACTCAATAATTAAGCGTTTGTATTTTGCAACGTGCCCAAAGTCTTTTACCACCCAGAGATCTGTTACAGTTTAATTGATGGTTGTCATTGCGAGTCTGCTGTAGGCTGAGAAAGCAATTTCTATTGTTCGAAGGCCAGAGATTGCCACGGCCTGTCCAGGCCTCGCAATGACAATTCATCCACCAGCAACTGTCAGGGTGGGAACTTCACCCGCTGGATCCTGGCCATGTCGACTGCTTCCTTTCGTCCAATCCAAGCTCATTCAGTAATGATACTTTGGCTGTATACCTACAAAATCTCATAGACTTTATCAAGGTTTACCTTTTTCCTGACACCAATTCCTCTCGCTATGGCCTTGCAAAATTCCTTTACTGCCGCTATCATATTGCAAATGGCAGCAAAATCCCGTAAGCATAAAAACGGACAGGCTCCCAAGGCAGTCAATAAAAAGGCCTATCGAAATTTCGAACTTATTGAGAAATTCGAGGCTGGCCTGGAGCTTCAGGGCAGCGAGGTAAAATCGCTGCGAGCTTCTCAGGCTGACCTCGACGGCTCATACGCCAGGGTACAAAACGGCCAGTGCTGGCTCGTTGGTGCCAAGATAGCCCCGTACCAACAGGCTATCGCAGCCTCTCACGAGCCGAGCAGAAAGAGAAAATTACTGCTGCACAAGGCTGAAATCCGCAGGATAAAAACAAAGCTCGAACAACGAGGCTTTACCCTGGTGCCTTTACGGATTTATTTTAACGACCGGGGACTGGCAAAAATAGAATTGGCACTGGCCAGAGGCAAAAAGCAATACGATAAACGAAAAGCGATCGTGGAACGTGAGGAAAAGAGGAATATCGATAGAAATATGAAAAAGTATCGGAGATAATTAAAAGCGCTTTGTCAAAAACACCGTAGCTCGTCATTTCGAGCGAGAAAGCCTTTAGCCCTGAGCGCAGCAGAAGGGCAAAGGCGAGCCGAGAAATCTGTTTTTAATAGATTTCTCCACTTCGCGAGGCTACGCATCGCTTTGTTCGAAATGACTTGTGACCTTTCTTATAGGGCAAATTAAAAGCTAAAGATTTATAGGGACTTGAACTTATGGCTGAAGAAGAAAAGAAACAAGAAAAGAAAATTATAGTCGATGAGGATTGGAAGCAACAGGCTCAAAGAGAGAAAGAAATATTAGCAGCCCAGGAAGAAGCAGAAAAGGAACAACCGCAAGAAGAAAAGGCTCGGCGAGGGCCATTGCCGCAGGGTAATTTTGCTGCTCTGATTAGTATGCTTACCACGCAGGCCTTATTTGCCTTAGGCCTGTTGCAAATGAAGGGACAGGAAAAAAAAGAGCCAGATTTAGAGCTGGCAAGATACAACATCGATATGCTCGAGACCCTGCAGGAGAAAACCAAGGGCAACTTAACTGAAGAGGAAAATAAAGTTCTTGAAAATACTCTTAACGAACTTCGTATGGGCTACGTTAAGGTAGCAGGATAGTCATATTGGCGAACATATTAGATAAAATAGTCGCTGACAAAAGGGCTGAAGTAAGTTATCGACAATCGCAGAGAAGCCTCGAGCAGCTTAAAGAGCAAGCTCACTCGATGCCTAAGTGTCGTAACTTCTATAAAGTTGTCACCAAGCCCAACCCGCGTGGCATAAACGTTATCGCAGAAATCAAGAAGGCCTCGCCGTCAGCGGGCCTCATCCGTGAGGATTTCGACCCGGTGGCAATTGCGCAAACCTACCAAGAATGTGGTGCTGATGCCATCAGCGTTCTTACCGACGAGAAATACTTTCAGGGCCGGCTGGAATACATAGAACAAATAAAACAAGTGGTGAATTTGCCGATTTTGCGAAAGGATTTTATCATCGATATCTGGCAAGTGTATGAGTCCCGTGCGGCTGGAGCTGATGCGATATTGCTAATAGCCGAGGCCCTGAAGTCTGGACAATTGATGGACTTAATGATAGCTGCTGCGGAGCTGACGCTAACAGTCCTACTGGAGGTTCACCATGCCGATACACTGTTGAAAGTACGAAGTCTGATTGGCTTTCCTAAAAAAGGATACAGTGTTCTGGGAATCAACAATCGTAATCTTGCTACAATGGAAGTGGATTTAAATACCACCAGCCGATTAGCTCAACTTGCCGATAACAAAAGAGAACTGGTCGCTGAAAGCGGGATAAAAACACGAGCCGATGTTGAGAAACTAATATCGCTCGGCGTAAGGGCAGTCCTGGTTGGCCAGGTGTTGTGTGCTAGTGAAAGCATCGAACAAAAATTTGTGGAACTTTTCGATTAATTACTGACTTGAAGGGGATTTGTCCCGGCGCTTACGCTTCGGGCTTGTGTCACTCTATGCTTTCTGTTGTTTCTGTATTTTGGCCCAGGGGTCACGCAAAGTAACCGTCCGATTGAATACGAGCCTTCCTTTGGAACTATCAGGGTCGACGCAGAAATAGCCGAGTCTCTCAAACTGAAACCGCTGCAGCGGCTTTGCATCCTTTAGCAAAGGCTCAACCTTGCACCCGGTCAATACTTCAAGCGAATGAGAGTTTAAGTTCGCAGTGAAATCTTGACCCTGGGGCACGTCATCAGGATTTTCCTTTGCGAACAGATGCTCGTAAAGCCTAACCTCGGCATCCAGGGCGTGCTGTGCGCTAACCCAGTGCAGCGTTGCTTTGACCTTGCGGCCGTCCGGAGCGTCACCGCCTTTTGTAGCGGGGTCGTATGTACAATGTAACTCGGCAATTTCACCTTTGGCATCCTTAACCACGTCTGTGCAGGTAATAAAATATGCGTATCGTAGCCGAACTTCTCTGCCTGGTGCCAGACGGTAGAACTTCCTTGGCGGATTCTCCATAAAATCATCACGCTCTATATAAAGCTGACGTGAAAAGGGAACCTTCCGCGTGCCGGCAGTGGGGTCTTCCGGATTGTTTACAGCCTCCATCTGTTCGACCTGGCCTTCGGGATAGTTGTCGATGATTACTTTCAGTGGCCGCAACACCGCCATTACGCGGGGCGAAGTTTTATTCAAATCTTCACGAACACAGTGCTCTAATAACGCAATATCGACGGTGCTGTTGAACTTGTTGACCCCGATTACTTTGCAGAAGTTGCGGATAGATTCAGGCGAGTAGCCGCGGCGGCGCAGGCCGCAGATGGTCGGCATCCTGGGGTCGTCCCAGCCTGTGACATGGCCCTGCTGTACTAATTGCAGCAGCTTTCGCTTGCTCATTACGGTGTACGATAGATTTAGCCGAGCAAACTCGATTTGCTGCGGATGATGAACGCTCAACTGGTCAAGGAACCAGTCATATAAAGGCCGATGATTTTCAAATTCCAGCGTACAAATGGAATGGGTAATTTTTTCAATGGAATCTTCAAGGCCGTGAGCCCAGTCGTAGGTCGGATAAATACACCATTTATCAGCGGTGCGATGGTGTGTTGCGTGCAGGATTCGGTACATAACCGGGTCCCGCATATTCAGGTTAGGATGTGACATATCAATTTTAGCTCGCAGGGTTCGAGAGCCATCCGGGAATTCGCCGGCTCTCATACGTTCAAAAAGGTCCAGGTTCTCTTTGGCGCTGCGGTTGCGGTACGGACTGTTTTTACCCGGCTCAGTCAGTGTGCCGCGGTATTGCCTTATCTGCTCCGCAGTCAAGTCACAAACGTATGCTTTGCCTTTTTTTATAAGCTGCACAGCGTACTGGTACATCTGCTCGAAGTAGTCGGAGGCAAAATATAGTCTGTCATCCCAGTCAAAACCCAGCCAGCGAACGTCTTCAATGATGGAATTGACGTACTCTTGTTCCTCTTTTTCCGGGTTAGTATCGTCGAATCGCAGATTGCACAAGCCGTTAAATTCTTCTGCGATACCGAAGTTCAGGCAGATACTCTTGGCGTGTCCGATGTGCAGATAGCCGTTCGGCTCCGGCGGAAAGCGAGTTGCAACCCGCCCGTCCCATTTGCCGGTCTTCAAATCGTCAGCGACAATCTGCCGAATAAAGTCCAGCTTTGTTTCACTGCGATTCTTAGCCATTTGTTCAAACAGCCTCGAGTAGATTTATTAAATCGCCTAATCCCTCTTCGATTTTTTTAGATATAGAAACAAGATTTATCTGTTCTGTGCTGCCAACACAGAAAATTTTGATTTTTTCTAGAATCGCGCAAGCTTTTGGGTCAACAATTATCAGTTTCTTTTTGTTTTGAGCTCTATAGTTTACGAAACCGGTCAGAATCAACCGTAAAAAAATGTCTTCATCTCTTAAACTTGAGCCAATAATGACCATATTTTGAGTGGTTTTGGCAACTTCGACAGCTTTGTTGACGATATCAGCTATCTGGAAATGAGGAATCTTTACAAAACTTGGAGCAATGATATACTTTCCGCAATGTTCTTCAGCCCAACCGACATTGGTATTTTTCCCTGATAGTGGATATACACCTTTACGAACTATAAAACCAATGATTGTTTTTCCTGTTGGACCTTTTCCATCAAATTCTTTACATTCTCTGAAATTTTCTGAACCGTGGATTTTGTAAAATTTTATTCCCTTTGGGTTCTTCCGATTAGTCGGAATTCTTGGATCATAGACATTTACGTATCCGTCTCCTGGGTGCCATAATTTGTAATAATCCAGAAGTCCTTCGAGAAAACAATCATAGTTTGTTGTGATTATTGCATCGCTATCTTTGAATAATTTTTTTGCCAAAGTTTCTAACCAAATATTTTTCTGGAGATATTCTTCTTCAAAACGAAATTGTTCAAAATATTTTGATATATCTTCCTCAATGGTTTTTCTATCTTTCTGCAATTGCTCTTTTTCATAAGAATTCTGATCTATTTCAAGGTCTAAACGTGTCAAAAGTATTTCGATATCATCGGTGTGATATCTAATCTGGTATTTTTTTAGTAGAGTTCCTGGGTTTGTTTCAATTATAGAATGGAGTAAATCCCTATTCAGTGGAGCGTTAGGAAACACAGCCCTGGTGAAGCCTGCTCCTAAGAGAAATATGTTATTCACTTTTCGAGATAAACAAGTCATATATTTTCGAGAGTGGCCTTACTATCCAAAGAAAAGCAGACCACAGAAGAAGGCGTTAATTACATCAACTATCCAAGAACAACTTTATGGCTATCGCCAACTGGGGGATTTTATTTTGCACAACGTCCCAAAGAATATCATTGTCAATTCCGAAATACACGTGAGCGAGCAGATCTCTCATTCCTGCGATTTTTCGCCATTCGATATCCGGCATCTGGTTCCTTAAGTTTTGGGAAATGTGTTTGGCAGCTTCGCCGATAATCTCAAGATTCCGGACAACCGCATCATAAGTCTTTTCATCCTGCAGTAGATCAGGTAAACTTAGTCCCTTAGTGAACCTCAAGACCTTATCGCAGCTATCAGCAATATCCTGTAAATACATGACTTCGTTACGCGACATCAATGATCTCTCCTTCAATCGCTTGCCGAACTTGTGGCCGAAGGGCTTTGTCGGTCACCAGGTCAACTGATGTTCCAAGAAGCTCTTCCAGGTAGAATTTTAGGTCCATAAACAGATCAAAAGTTGCTTTTTGGTCAAATACCACCAGGATGTCTACATCGCTGCCATGGGCCAACTCGCCACGAGCCGCTGAGCCAAAGATCGATAGCCCTTTGACCGAGAAACGCTGTCGGATTTCTTCGGCATTAGCTTTAAGTCGTCTCAGAACAATCTCTTTATTCATCGCGAATCTCCCTGTTATTAGCAGCATATTTTAGCACATTATGGCTTTTAAGGTCAGCACACCTTCTTTTCCGTAAAATAGGCCTTGGTATAAGGGTGCACCATTTTTGCCTGGCGTAAAGAGTCCTCATCAAACCACCTATATTGGCTGTGTTGCTCGTCCAGCGGTTTGAGCTGAGTTTCAGTTATCTTAATCCCATACGCCAGTACCACATAATGTGTGCCGAATCCTTGCTGGCCAGCGAAATTCTCCTCGTATAAGTGCTCGAATACCCCTAAGAAGTTGCTATTTTTATATGCCAGTTTAATGCCTAACTCCTCGTGGGCAATACGTTCAAAGGCCTCGCAGATGAGTTCGTTTTTTAAGATTCTACCGCCCGGCACAAACCAAAAACCTTTAGCCGGCTCATTATTGCGCAAGCCCAGCAAAACTTGATTGCGGTTGTTTTTAATAATCAAGTCAATAGACACCAATGGTGCGTTTTTTACAACCTCGATAAGGTCATCACGATTAAGTTTTGTAGCCTTTTTGCCAGCCATTATTCTGGAGACAATTTAACACATTATAGTTGTGCCGTAAAAGTAAATCTACCAAATCCGCCAGCCGGTATGGTTCTTGACAGCGATGCAGATATGATTTATCTTTTATTGATTCTCGTATTTACGTAAGGGACGAGGTTTACAATGGTCGTAACGCGTTTTGCACCATCGCCGACAGGCTATCTGCACGTGGGCGGAGCAAGAACAGCTATCTTTAACTGGCTGTGGGCCAGGCATACCGGCGGAAAATTTATCCTGCGAATCGAAGATACTGATATCAAACGCAATGCGCCTAAGGCTACCGGCCAGGTAATAAACGACCTGCGATGGCTGGGCATCGATTGGGATGAAGGCCCTGAAATTGGTGGGCCAAATGGACCATATCTTCAATCCCAACGAAAGCAGCAAGGCGTATACCAGAGATATATAGACCAACTGCTCGCTGACGGCAAAGCATACTATTGCTTCGATATACCTGAAGAACTTGAGACTATGCGAAAAAAAGCTGTGGCTGAGAAGAAGAACTTAATCTATCCTCGGCCGAAAAGATTTCCCGACGAAAGTGATGTTAAAAAAGCTAAGGCCGATGGCAGACCTGTCACGGTACGATTTGCTGCGCCACAGGATGAAGATATCGTCATTCAGGACATAGTGCGTGGCGAGGTTAGATTTGCTGCTGGCGAGATAGGTGATTTTATCATACAAAAAAGTGATGGATTTCCTACGTACAATTTTGCCTGTGTGGTTGATGACTATCTGATGCAGGTCACCCACGTTATTCGTGGGCAGGAACATCTCAACAATACACCCGCCCAGCAGGCCTTATGGAAAGCTCTGGGATTTGGAAAGCTGCCGGTGTATGCCCATATGTCGGTTACTGTCAGCAAGACCGGCGGAAAACTTTCCAAACGCGAGCGGCCCAAAGCCCTTCGCAAGGCCATCAAAGATATGCCGGATGTAAACCTCGAAAGACTTGCTGAGGCGGGTAACATCAGCCGCCAAGATTTGGACAGTTTTCTCAGGGGTAAGACCACGCCTGATATGCCCAGCATTGACGCGATGGCAGAATATCTTGGCGTGAATCTGCCGGAAATCAACATTGTCGATTTTTTCAAAAGTGGCTATCTGCCCGAGACTATGGTGAATTTTCTTGCGCTTTTAGGCTGGAATCCCGGCGACGGCCGTGAGATTATGTCGGTGAATGAATTAATAAAAAGTTTCGACCTGTCACGCTTAACCAAGGCCAATAGCTTGTTCGACCGGGATAAACTTCTTGCTTTCAATACCGAGCACATCCGGATGGCTTCGGGCGACAAACTTCTTCAGCACTTTAAGGATTACTTAAAAGCTGTCCAGTCACCGGTTCTTACTGCGGATGACAAACTTCTTTCAAGAATCATAAAACTTTGCGAAGGAGCGCGGACGCTGGCGGATATCGAGCGCAAAAGCAGATTTCTATTTTTAGATAACGACCAGATAGAGTATGATGATAAAGCAATTAGGAAGGTTCTGCTGAAAAATGACGGTTTGGCAATTCTGCAAATCGTGCGCGACAAGCTTGCGGCAATGGAGGAATTCACCAACGAAAACATCGAGACTATGCTGCGTGGCTTAGCCGAGGAAAAGCAAGTGGGACTTGGCAAGGTCGCTCAACCCCTCCGAGTCGCGCTTTGTGGTACGACTATAAGTCTGCCGATCTTCGATTCGGCCCAGATGTTAGGCAAGGAAAAGACCTTAGCCAGAATAGATGTGACGCTGAAAAAATTCGGAGGAGATGGTTAGAAGAAATAGAGGCCAATTATGGGGATTTCGAAAGAGAAAAGACAAATTAAGCAAAAGTTCAGAAATCAGCTTCTGGAACACATTCAGTTGTTCAACAAGGCAGTTTCGACTGATAGCGGTGACTGGGTTGTAAAGGGTTTTATTGATATTGCAAAAAATATCTACACCATCTCTGCCGACACCAAAGTTATCTCAAAAATAATGGAACTTTTGCTTTTTCCGAAAATTTGCCAGTTTGCCGAAATCCACGGCTATAAAATGGTCCTCAGTAAGGAGCAGAACTTTTATCCAGATATTTCATTTGTAGACAGCAATAATCACAAATTTGCGCTTGATCTCAAAAGTACTTATCGGAAAAGCAGAAGCACAGTAAACGGTATGACATTAGGAGCCTTTACGGGCTATTTTAGAGATAGAAAAAGCACCAAAAATATTACCTTTCCTTACGATGATTACATTGGTCATTTTGTTCTAGGGGTTATTTACTCCAGGACAGATGAAACTTCGCGCGAAAAAAATATATACCAGCTAAATGACCTGAAAAAGATAATATCGGTCATCCATGATTTTAGTTTTTTCGTTCAAGAGAAATACAAAATCGCGGCTGACCGGCCCGGAAGCGGCAACACAAAGAATATAGGTTCCGTTACCAACATCGACAGATTAATACAGGGAAAAGGCCCATTTGTAGAGTTAGGTGAAGGCGTTTTTGATGATTACTGGATGTACTATCTTACAAAGGACATGGCAAGAGCTGTTGACCTTAAAGTCGTGCCATATAAAAATCTCAGTGACTATAAAGAATACAAAAAGCTAAAGAGATGAAAAATGCGAATAAAGTCAATTCTTATGGATAAAAGCCAAATGACTTTTCTGGAGGATAACGCGATATTTCCATCTACTCGTTTTCAGGGTAGCAAACTCAAGATAGTCGATTGGATTTGGGATGCTATCAAAGATTTGAAGTTCAATACCGTTCTGGATGCCTTCGGTGGCACCGGCAGCGTCGGTTATATGCTAAAAACCAAATCCAAGCAGGTCACATATAATGATATACTGAAATTTAATTGGTATATTGGCACTGCATTGATTGAAAATAGCGAGGTAAAGCTCGCAGAAAAAGACGTTGAGTTTCTTTTGGAGGAGCACAATAGCATCAATTATCCAACCTTTGTTTACGATACGTTTAAAGACATATACTTTACCGACGAAGAGAACAAGTGGATTGATATTGTTGTAACAAACATAGGTTCATTAAAGGATTTCTACAAGAAAGCTCTTGCTTATTTCGCTCTGATTCAGACTTGTATCATCAAAAGACCGTACAATTTATTTCACAGGAAAAATCTTTATATCAGGTTATCCGATGTTCAAAGAAATTTTGGCAACAAGGTTACCTGGGACACTCCTTTTGAAGTTCATTTTAGACAATTTGTTGCTGAAGCTAATCAGGCGGTTTTCTGCAATGAACGACAAAATAAAGCTCTAAATCTGGATGTTTTTGATGTAGAGGGGAAATTCGACCTTGTGTACGTTGATACCCCGTATATCTCGCGAAAAGGAGTTGGTGTTGATTACTTCGGTTTTTATCATTTTCTAGAAGGACTGGTCAACTACCCCAGATGGCCTGAAATGATTGATTATAGAACGAAACACAAACGTTTAAGAAAGAAATCTTCTGTATGGACCGACAAAAACAAGATCTATGCGGCATTTGATAAGTTGTTCAATAAATTTAAAGACTGTATTCTGGTTGTTTCTTACAGGTCAGATGGAATTCCTTCTATCGACGAACTCATAACCTTACTGAAAAAATATAAACCCAACGTGGAAGGATTAAAACGAAAAAACTACAAATACGTCTTAAGCACAAACCATTCAGAAGAGGTGCTGCTAATAGGAAAATGAGCAAATGTCACTACTGGTCACCGGCTCAATAGCGATTGATACGGTCAAATCGCCGTATGGTATTAGCGAGAATTGTATTGGCGGCTCGGCTGTGTATTTTTGTATGGCGGCGAGTTTCTTCTGCCCCGTGCGCTTAATCGGCGCTATCGGCTCAGATTGCCCCTTTGATTTTACAGAGGTCTTTGCCGGAAGAGACGTGGACCTAACCGGGCTGGAAGTAAGGCCACAAAGCAAAACCTTTCGCTGGGCCGGCTCATACCACGATAATATGGATAGTAGAAGCACCGATTATATGGAACTAAACGTGCTTGCAGAAGAGCCGCCACGAGTGCCACCATCATTTAAGAACAGCAAATACGTCTTTCTCGCTAACACCGCACCAAAACTCCAAATTCAATTGTTTGAGCAAATACAAGAGCCGACCTTCGTAGCCGCAGACACGATGGACTGCTGGATTGAGGG
>JBHIDV010000048.1:0-11389 GCA_046760285.1 Sedimentisphaerales bacterium | reverse complement strand
TCCAGAACGAGCATCGATACGAGCATCGACAACGTTAAACAAAAACACTACTTTAGACACTTTACACTTTTTAGTGTCTTGGTGCCTTTGTGGCAAGAAATACGAGATACGAATTATGGGTATTCGAGTTTATAAACCAACCAGTCCCGGACGTCGGAACAACTCGGTCGTTGATTATGCTGAGTTGACCAGCACAAAACCTGAGAAGTCACTTTGCAAGCGAATAAAGAAAAGCGGCGGACGAAATCATCGTGGCGTTACTACTACGCGCTTTATAGGCGGCGGGGCAAGGAAAATCTACCGTATTATTGATTTTAAGCGAGATAAAGACGGTGTCCCGGCAAAAGTGGCTACGATTGAATACGACCCTAACAGAAATTCTTTTATATCCCTGTTACACTACGCCGATGGCGAAAAAAGATATATATTATCACCGCTGGGCATAAAGGTTGGAGCCCGGATAGAAAGTGGCCCGTCTTGTGAACCTAAGATTGGCAATGCGATGCCCCTGGGGGCGATTCCTGCTGGCTTAGAGATCCATAATATTGAAATGACCGCTGGCCAGGGGGCAAAACTGGTTAGAGGTGCCGGCAGTGCGGCAAGAATTGTGGCCAAAGAAGGTAATTGGGTAACTGTCGTTTTGCCCAGCGGCGAAATGCGCATGCTTCGCCAGGAATGCCGAGCGACAATTGGCCGCCTTAGCAATCCTGACTATCAAAACGTACGCATAGGTAAGGCTGGGCGGAAACGTCACATGGGTCGAAGGCCGCATGTAAGAGGCGTGGCCATGAACCCCGTGGCTCACCCCATGGGCGGCGGAGAAGGCCATCGAGCCGGCGGGCGACATCCCTGCTCGCCCAAGGGTGTGCTGGCAAAAGGCGGAAAAACCAGAAATCCCAGAAATCCCAGTAACAAGAGGATTATTCGAAGGCGAAAAAGTAAGAGGCAAAAACAGTTAGCAATTTAATTGCGTCGTTCGTATTGCGTGATGCGCATCGCGCAAAATAACAACGCAATACGCAATACGAGATACGCAATACGAGACACAAGATGGGAAGATCTCTTAAAAAAGGGCCATATGTTGATGAAAAGTTATTGAGCAAGGTTGGCAAGCAAAGTAGTTCCGGCTCTCGTGAACCAATAAAAACCTGGGCCAGAAGATGTACCATAATTCCTGAGTTCGTGGGCTTCACCTTTTTAGTACACAATGGCAAGACGTTTAACAAGGTTTTCATTACCGAAGATATGGTGGGACACAAGCTGGGTGAATTCTCGCCCACCAGGACATTTAGAGGTCATTCAAGCAAGAAAATAAGATAGTGACCCGTATATGTTAAGCTCTAATAAATTAAGAGAGCTTTGTCAGCGGCGGCAGGCCGATATTGAACAGTTGGCCAGCCAGCTGGCCAGAGGAAGCTTCGATAGAAAAAAGGCAGCGGTGGCCATTAGAAACTGGCAAAAAGGTCTGTTTAAGCCTATACCGCGTAGCGAAGATATTCGCCGCCTGGCGGCTGCTTTATCAGTAGAGGTAAATGATTTGGTGGACTGGCGCTCGTCGTATCGCTTTGCTCCGCTTTCGGCTCGCAAAGTTAGATTGATTACACAATTGATAGTGGGCCGAAGTGTCCAAGATGCTATGGATATCTTGAAGTTCACCAGAAAACGTGCTGCAACAATGGTTAACAAGGTCTTAAAAAGTGCCATTGCAGATGCCGATGAGCAGCAGGCTGACATAGATAGTCTCTATGTAAGCGGTGCTCGTGTTGAAGATGCGGGCGTGCGTATCGGCACTAAAAGATGGATGCCGAAAGACAGAGGCAGAGCGCATCCTATTCGTAAGAAGGCCTGTCACATACATATAACAGTAACACAAGCATAAAGTGAAATTTGCTTAGAGCTTATCGCCTATCGCGATTTGCGATCTGCCATTTGCGATATGAATTATGGGTCAGAAAACATCACCAATAGGTTTTAGAACAGGAATAACGCTGGGATGGCAGAGCACCTGGTTCGCTCCGAAGGCTAATTACGGTGATTTTCTCGTCGAAGACCAGAAAATCCGGAGGTTTGTGGACCAGAAATTCAACCGTCAAATGCCCAGAGGGGCAGTGGCAAAGGTCGAAATAGTCAGGACACGCAATGAAGTAAATGTAACTCTACATAGCGCTCGGCCTGGCATCGTCATCGGTCCCAGAGGTGGAGAGGTCGATAAGTTGCGAGAAGAACTTGAACAGATAACAGGCCGAAATGTCTCGGTCAATGTTATTGAAATAAAACAGCCGGATCTGAATGCCACTTTGGTGGCTGAAGCAATTGCCGAACAGCTATCTAAGCGGGCCTCCTTTAGGCGTACTATGAAGCAATATTGCGAATCGGCCATGAACGCTGGTGCTAAAGGAGTCAAGATTATCTGCGCCGGGCGACTGGCAGGCGCAGAAATGGCCCGTAAAGAAACGCAAAAGCTCGGTAGTATCCCACTGCATACCTTGGATGCTAACGTAGATTATGCGGTGGCGACATCAAGAACAACGTATGGAGCGATCGGCGTTAAGGTTTGGATTTATAAAGGCAAATTTGGTGAAGAGATTAAGCCCAGCCCACGTCGTCGGACTCGCCCGCCGAAACGTGCTGGGGACTCCAGCCGCAAAGAACAGCGGCTGGTAAACCCTTCAGCACCTACAGAAACTAATGTGACTACTTGATTATCTGTAAGGTCGAGAAAAAATGGCATTGATGCCCAAAAGAGTTAAATATCGCAAGAGTCAACGCGGCAGGATGAAGGGCAACGCCACCAGAAGCAATTTTGTCGCGTTTGGTGAATACGGCTTGCAGGCCTTGGAAAGCAGTTGGATAACTGGCAAGACCATTGAAGCGGGACGAGTAGCAGCAACTCATTTTTTGCATCGTGAAGGAAAGGTCTATCTGAGGTTATTTCCACATAAGCCGGTAAGTTCAAAACCGTTGGAGACGCGAATGGGCAAAGGTAAAGGTGAACCCGAATTTTGGGTCGCGCGGGTCAGGCCTGGGCAGGTCTGTTTTGAGATTGGCGGAGTAAGTGAAGATGTGGCAAAGCAAGCGCTGCTCAGGGTTGCTCATAAAATGCCCATTAGATGTCGGTTTGTTAAGCGAAGACATTCATTATAAGCAGGTTGTAGATGAAAGCACAGCATTACCGTGAGATGAGCCAGGAAGAGCTAGACAGCACTCTACAAGAGCTCCAGAGGCATTTGTTTGATTTGCGCTCGCAGGCGGTGACAGAGAAACTGGAGAATTCCAAGGCCATACATAACGTTAAGCGTGATATTGCCAGGATTAAAACGATAATGCGTGAAGGTAAGTGACACTGATGCAGGAAGAAAAAAAGAAAACTTTAACTGGTGTGGTAATAAGCAGCAGTGGTAATAAAAGTATTAAAGTGGCCATTGACTTTAAGGTCAAGCATCCCAAGTACGGCAAATACGTAAAGGCTACGACCAAACTCGGTGTGCATGACGAGCACAATCAAGCTGGTGTTGGCGACCTGGTTGAAGTTGCACAGTGCCGACCTTACAGCAAAACCAAGAGCTGGCGTCTGGTCAAGGTTGTTCAAAAAAGTTGAAGTCTGAACCCCGTTAAAGATTCTCTAATGAACAATAATATGACACAAAAACGTCAAATTTCTAACGGGGTGAATCGAGATACCAGATAATGATTCAGCAGGAAACAATGTTGGATATAGCCGACAACTCAGGTGTTAAGTCGGCCTTATGTATTAAAGTTCTGGGCAAAGGCGGAGCCCGCGGCAAATGTACCCGGCCGGTTGCCACGGTGGGAGACGTTGTCTGTGTGGCTATAAAAAAAGCCTTGCCTACCTGTCAGTTGGACGACAAAAAAGTACACAGATGTGTTATTATTCGTACAAAGAGTCCGGTGAGACGGCCTGATGGTAGCTATGTAAGATTTGACAGCAATGCTGCGGTGATGATTGATAATGAAGGTAATCCCATAGGCACAAGAATTTTCGGTGCCGTTGCTCGCGAGCTGCGCGAAAAAAACTATATGAAGATTATCTCTCTGGCAAACGAGGTAGTTTAATCGTCGTGCGTATTGCGTATCGCGTAAAAAGAAAGACGCGATACGATATACGCAATACGAGTTTGAAAATGGCTTTACATATAAAAAAAGGTGACATGGTTCAGATTATAGCTGGTGATGATAAAGGTGCCACTGGTAGAGTGTTACGTGTTATACCCCGGAAGAAGAAAGTAGTGGTTCAAGGTCACAATATAGCAAAAAAGCACGTTCGGCCTTCACGTAAGAATCCTCAGGGAGGCCGAATCAACATTGAACAACCTGTAGATATAAGTAATGTTTTGCCACTAAATCCGAAAAGCTCCACAGGCAGTAGAGTTCATTATCAGCTAAACGATGATGGCAGTAAAAAACGAATTGCCGTTGATGGTACTGAAATTGGTGTTGTTAAAAGGGCAAAAGCGTGACCCGTGACCCGTGGCCTGTTATTCGAGCGACGGGACACGAGCGACGAAAGACGAAATAATGGCACGTTTAAAAGATTTATATAAGTCCAAGATAGTTCTGGAATTGACCAAAGAATTTGGCTACAAGAATCCTATGGCTGTGCCGCGGATGGAAAAGATAGTTGTCTCTATGGGTGTAGGAAGAGCGGTCCAGGATAAGAAATTTCTCGAAGCAGCCAAGAAGGACCTGATGATGATTACCGGCCAAATGCCGGCTGTTTGTAAAGCTAAAAAAAGTGTCTCCAGCTTCAAAGTCCGCAAAGGTATGGAAAACGGGCTGAAAGTAACTATCCGCGGGGTGAGGATGTATGAGTTTATGGATAGACTTATTAATCTTGCCATCCCCAGGGTAAGGGACTTCCGAGGTCTTAGTCCAAATAGTTTTGACGGCAGAGGCAATTACTCCATGGGCCTGGCTGAACAGAGCGTTTTCCCGGAAATCAACCCCGCGCAGATGGAGTTTCAGCAGGGTATGAACATAACTTTTGTAACGACAGCCAGAACTGATGAAGAAGCAAAGCAGATGCTATTGCTTTTTGGTATGCCCTTCAGAGGCTTAGCAGCGACAAAGTCTGAAAAGTAAAGTGTTAATGGAGTGCTTGGATGTCGACCAAAGCACTGGAAAACAAAGCAAGAAAGAAACAAAAATTTCGCGTAAGACAATATACACGATGCCAACTTTGTGGAAGATCCAGGGCTGTTTATCGCAAGTTCAAAATTTGCCGGATTTGTTTTAGGACCTTAGCTAACGAAGGAAAAATACCAGGAGTAAGAAAAGCCAGTTGGTAATCTCGTCGTGCGTATTGCGTGATGCGTATCGCGCAAAATAAACAACGCAATACGCAATACGAGATACGCAATACGAGGTAAATTATGAGTTGGAGTGACCCCATAGCTGATATGCTGACCAGAATTCGCAACGCGGTGCGGATAAATAGCCAGCACGTTAATGTTAAAGCGTCAAATATTTGTGAAGGAATAGCACAAGTATTAAAGAAGGAAGGTTATATCAAGGGTTTCGACAGAATTGATGACGGCAAGCAAGGAATACTGAGAATCACTCTCAAGTATGACCAGGAGGGTCGGCCTGTTATTAATGAGATAAAAAGAACCAGCAAACCCGGCTGTAGAGTCTATTCATCCGTTGATAAATTGCCCCGTGTTTTAGCTGGTATGGGCATAGCAATCGTTTCTACAAGTAAAGGTGTAATGAGTGACAGAGACTGTCGAGATGCCAATGTCGGCGGCGAGATACTTTGTACGGTTAGTTAATGAGTCGTGTTGGGAAAAAACCTATTATGATTCCTGAGGTGGTTACAGTCGAACAGCAGGGCCTGTCTATCAGGGTATCGGGGCCACTCGGCAGCTTGCAGATGGACTGTCACCCGCAGATAAAGGTGGAAATTGATAATAAACAACGGAAAATATTAGTTAAAAATGAAAGCACCCAAAATCGGCTGAATAAGCAATTACATGGCACCATGCGGGCCTTGATTGCCAATATGGTTACCGGTGTCAGTAAAGGTTTTGAAAAGAAAATGGAGATATATGGCACCGGCTATAGTGTCAGAGAACAGGCAGGTTCGCTGGTTTTCCAGGTCGGTTTTTCCCACCCTGTAGAACGGATAATCCCAAAGGGCATAAAGGTAAGCATCGATGTCGGTGCAACGCGAGGTGATGATGTTCCCGCTGTGTTCACGCTCTGGGCAATAGACAAGTGTCTGTTGGGACAATTCGCTGCCGACATACGCAAAATCAGGCCGCCGGAACCCTATAAGGGAAAAGGTATTCGTTACGCTGATGAGCACATACGACGTAAGGTGGGAAAAGCTTTTACTTCGGGAGCAACATAGGAGAAATTAGACGGGATAACAGGATAATCCTCTCGACTTCGCTCCGCCGTGAGGCATCCTGTGGAGAGACAAGCTTGTTAATCCTGTCTGAAAAATCGGGATATGATTTCTATGAAAGCTGGCACGATACAAAGAGCAACACTGAGGCGTAAATATCATGTGCGAAAGAGGGTCTTTGGAACAGCCGACAGACCACGATTGTCGGTATTTCGGTCGAACAGGCATATTTACGCCCAGATTATAGATGACGTAACAGGAGCGACTCTTGTTTCTGCCAGCACCAGGGCCAAGGGACTGCGGGACCAGTTGTCCAATACGTCCAACAAAAAAGCTGCTGAGATGGTAGGTCAAGTAGTTGCAAAACAGGCTCTTGGTGTCGGTATCAAGTGCGTTTGCTTTGATAGAAACCGCTATAAGTATCATGGCAGGGTCAAGGCTCTTGCCGAAGAGGCGAGAAAAGCAGGTCTGATTTTTTGAAAAAGTTGATAAAAGTGTGGAGAAAAGAATTTGCAGGCCGAAGCGACTAAATTAGCCGAGCAAGAAGAAAGACCGTTAGAAGATACGGTGGTAAAGATATTCCGTTGCGCCAAAGTGGTCAAGGGCGGACGCCGGTTTAGCTTCGCCGCATTGGTCGTGGTGGGAGACCGCAATGGCACGGTAGGTATTGGTTATGGTAAGGCTAACGAAGTCCCATTGGCGGTTGAAAAAGGGATAAAAGAAGCCAAAAAAACTTTGCGCAAGGTAGCCTTGGTGGGGCGAACGATTCCACATCGTGTTGTCGGCCAATATAGGGCTACAAAGATAGTAATGGTCCCAGCCAGTCCTGGTACTGGAGTTATCGCTGGCTCCAGCGCCCGAGCAGTATTCGAATATGCCGGGGTACAGGATGTTCTTACAAAAGTTTATGGAAGCACCTCCGCTAAAAATGTGGTCAAAGCTACAATGGAGGGATTATTAAAATTACGCAGTAAGGAAATGATTGAATCCCTTCGTGGCGTAACAATAACCGTCGGCAATGGCTAATGCTACTCTGCGAAGCGTTGTGTAGCACGAGTTGACAATCAGGTGATTTAAATGTTGGATTACGAAATAACTTCAGTTGTAGGTAAACGAAAGGGGCGCAAGCGTGTGGGTAGAGGCGGAGGTAGCGGCCAGGGCAAAACCTGTGGCCGAGGCCATAAAGGCAGTGCCAGTAGGTCGGGTGCAACAACAGTTTCGCTCTATGAAGGCGGACAAATGCCTTTATTTCGCCGACTGCCCAAACGGGGTTTTAGTAATTATAGCTTCGCAACGCACTTTGAAATTGTCAATGTATCACAACTGGAAAGATTCGACAATGGTGCTGACATTGGTATTGACGAGTTTCTAAGTGCCGGACTAATTCGGTGTTGTAAAAGTAAAGTCAAAATCCTTGGCGATGGCGAGCTAACAAAAAAATTGCAGGTAACAGCTCATAAATTCAGTAAAACCGCAGAACAGAAGATTGCAGGTTGTGGCGGTACAGCAAAAATAATAAAAGAAAATCCAAGGCAACGAAATCAAAAATCAAAATTCAAAAATCGAAATAGTTGATATTTAATTTTCTACTGGAGAATGCAGAGATGGTTAGTACCGTATTTAACATATTCAGAATCCCGGACTTGCGTAATAAGATTATTTTTACTATAGCATTATTGGTAATATACAGGGTTGGTTTTCACATCCCCATCCCGGGTTTTGACCAAGAAAAAATAGCTAAACTTGCTGAATCGAGAGACACAGAAAGTCCCCTGGGTAGAGCCGCACTGTACATGCAGATGTTCACCGGCGGAAGACTGGACAAAACTACTTTATTTGGCCTGGGAATTATGCCCTATATTACCGCATCAATTATTCTTATGTTGCTGGGCGAGGTCATCCCTGCTTTGAAAAAGTTACGTCAGGAAGGCCAAACCGGCTATAAAAAGATACAGGAGTATACACGCTACTTAACTGTGCTGATATGCGTGATTCAATCGCTGATGTTTATGAGGTTAATGGGAGCGACAGCAGGAGGATTGACCTATGCCGGCATGGAGCGCCAGGCCATGATGATGGGTGTGGTCGGCATGACGGCTGGTACCATCTTCTTGATGTGGCTCGGCGAACAGATAGATGAATACGGCATAGGCAACGGCATTAGTTTGATAATTATGGCTGGCATCATCTCCAGGATGCCCTGGGCAATCGGAATGTTCTTAAAGAAGGTTGATCTAACATTTCCTCCAGAGCCCGGCTCCATAGGCCCGGCAAGGGTACTGCTGCTGGCAGCAGCGTTTGTATTCGTTGTTGCAGGTGCCATATTAATAACTCAAGGCCAGCGCCGAATACCGATTCAGCAGGCCAAGCAGATGCGGGGCCGAAGAATGTATGGTGGCCAGAGACATTATCTGCCGCTCCGTGTTAATCATGGTGGTGTCATGCCCATAATTTTTGCGTCCAGTTTTATGATGTTCCCCCCGATTATAATTGATCAATTGGCCAGCAGGTTCGCCGAATCCGGATTTCTTCAGACCCTGAAAGACGCTCTCGGTTACCGAACCTATACTTATAATGTCTTGTATATGTTGCTGATATTTTTATTTGCTTATTTTTGGGTCACGGTGCAGTTTCAGCCCAAGGAGATGGCCAAAAACTTGCGGGATTCAGGAGCCTTCGTCCCCGGACTTCGGCCGGGACGCAGAACCGCTGAATATTTGGAAACGGTAATGACCAGAATTACTTATTTTGGAGCCGCATTTTTAGCTATAATTGCCGTTATACCAACCCTGGTTTGGGTATTATTAGGAATTGATTTCGCAGTAGCAACATTTTTGGGTGGCACGGGTCTATTGATAGTGGTCAGTGTCTCGCTGGACCTGGTGCAGAAAATCGAGGCTAATCTGTTGATGCGCAGCTATGAAGGTTTCAGTGGAGCCGGCAGAATAAAAGGAGCGTATGCATGAGGGCCTGGCCACATCAGGACATCAGCAAACCTGATAACCTGATAACGCGGTGCCCAATGAGAATAGTTTTGCTGGGTGCGCCCGGTTCGGGCAAAGGAACTCAGTGTAAACGCCTTGTTGCTCGATATGGCCTGCAGCATCTATCCAGCGGTGATATCTTACGGCAGCAAAGACAAGAAGGTACTGAGCTGGGCAAAAAGGCCAGCAGCTTCATGGACTCAGGTACACTCGTGCCGGACCAAATTATAGTTGAGATGATGATTGACGCGATAAAAAAGGGCCCTACAGCAGGTTTTATATTGGATGGTTTTCCCAGAACCGTCAATCAGGCTGTCGAACTTGATAAGTCGCTGGTTCGTAGCAATCGGGACATAGACGCTATTTTGAACCTGCAAATAGACGACAAGGTAGTGGCTGAGCGGATGACTGGCAGAAGAAGCTGTCCGAAATGTGGAGCAGTTTACCACATTAGAAACTTAAAGCCGAAAATGGCTCAAGTATGTGACAACGACGGCAGTAAATTAATTCAACGGCCTGATGACAGCCCTGAGGTGGTAGCAAATCGCCTTGCAACCTACCACCAGCAGACAGAGCCGGTTGTAGATTACTATAGAAATAACAGAATGGTTTATGATATCGATGCCAATAAGAATGCCGACGAAGTAAGCACTTTGATATTTGAGAGGTTGGACGCTCTCGCCAGAGCGTGACCTGCTGCCTCGACTTGCGTCGAGAGACGCAGAGGCAAGAGCGAGATGCGAGATGCCATATACAAAGCACGAGATACGAAATTAGATGGCTATAACGCTTCGCAGTCGAAGAGAAATTGACTTAATGCGTAGAGCAGGCGCCGTTGTAGCGGATGTTCTTTCAAAATTACAAGAGGTTGCAGAGCCAGGAGTAACGACCGGCCGATTAGATAGCATCGCTTTGCAGATGACTGCTGATGCTGGGGCCGGAGCTTTGTTTAAGGGTGTGCGCAACCCGCACGCTCGAATCCTGTTTCCCGGTGCAATTTGTACCTCCATAAATGAACAGGTTGTTCACGGGATTCCTTCGGACAATATTAAGCTTAGGCAAGGCGATATTCTGAGCATTGACTTTGGCGTCAGACTCGACGGCTATTGTGCAGATGCCGCTATTACGATTGGCATAGGTGAGATTTCTGAGGATAGACGCAGACTCATAGACGTAACCAGGCACGTTCTTCAGATAGCGATGGCAAAGGCTGAGCCGGCCGTTAAGTGGAGCCAAATCGCTGCACAGATGCAGCAGTACACGGAATCAGCCGGCTTTTCGATAGTAAAGGATTTTGTGGGGCACGGAATCGGTAAAAAAATGCACGAAGAGCCAAAAGTGCCCAACTTTGTTAGCGATGAGCTGTTGGCCGATGATATTGTCTTGACCGAAGGAATGGTTCTGGCAGTGGAGCCGATGATTAATGCCGGCACCGCTGCTGTGCGAACACTAAAAAATGGATGGACCGTGGTGACAAAAGATGGTAAATGCTCAGCTCATTTTGAACATACAATTGCCATCGTGGAAAATGGTTGTGAGGTGTTGACTATAAAGTAGACGCCTATGGTAAAGAAGGACATAATAAGATTACAAGCTAAGGTTACCGAAGCTTTACCAAACGCTATGTTTAGAGTGGAATTAGAAAATGGCCACCAGGTCCTGGCTCACGTTTCAGGCAAAATGCGCATGAATTTTATTCGAATTTTGCCTGGTGATATGGTGACGGTTGAAATGTCACCGTATGACTTAAATAGAGGCCGAATAGTTTTGCGACATTAGTCGTAGCTCCGTTCCCTGCCGCAGGGACGGGCTTTAGGTGTGAAAAATGAAGGTTAGAAGTTCTGTAAGGCGTATATGTGAGAATTGCAAGATTGTTCGTCGCAAGGGCGTGGTGCGGGTGATTTGTGTAAACCCACGACATAAACAGCGCCAAGGTTAATTGATTTTGTAGTAATTAGTTATGAGTTTGCAAATTACAAACTAAAGAAGGAGATGATATGCCACGTATAGTTGGTGTTGATATTCCCAATAATAAAGC
>JBHIDV010000047.1:0-11402 GCA_046760285.1 Sedimentisphaerales bacterium | reverse complement strand
GTCATGATAGCATCGCCGTTTATAGCTGTCTTTCTGCTCAGAACCGCAAGACAGTTTCGCACCGGCAGATTGATCCTGGATTCTATCAAATTGAAATTGCCGGTGATGGGCCAACTCACCAGTAAAACCGCAGTTACGCGGTGGACAAGGACACTGGGAACGTTGATTGGTGCCGGTGTGCCAATTCTGGATGCCCTTAATGTTACCCGTGAGACAGCAGGAAACGAAGTCTTTGCCAACACGCTCGGCAACGTTCACAATTCCATCAGACAGGGCGACACGTTTGCCGGCCCATTGCAGCAGTCCAAAACCGTGGACTTAATTGTCTCCAATATGGTCGCGGTGGGCGAGGAAACCGGCGACCTGGACAAGATGCTTCTAAAAGTAGCCGACAACTATGACGAGCAGGTCGACGTGATGGTCGGCTCGTTAATGCACCTGCTTGAGCCGGTCATAATTGTCGTGCTTGGAAGTATGGTTCTGTGCATCGTCTTATCAATATTTTTGCCCATGATACAAATTATTACGACTTTAAGCGCCGCCGCATAAAAATAGTGAAGCTGATAAATAAAATTGTCCAAATTTGCTAAACAAAAGGAGAAGAAAAAATGAAGACAATTATCAAACAATCTAACAAGAAAGCTGCGTTCACCATCGTAGAGCTGCTAACCGTTATGAGCATTATTGTAATTCTCATTGGCCTGTTAGTGCCAGCCCTGAACATGGTCAGAAAGTTCGCCTGGGAGGTAAAGCAAAAGGCCCAGTTCAATAGTATTAACGTTGCGCTGGAGCTGTTCAACACCGAGTTCAATGATTATCCGGACTCCAGCGAGAAAGGACCCGACGGCCAGCCCTATTGCGGTGCGATGAAACTTTGTGAAGCTATGATGGGCCAGGATTTGATGGGCTTTCACCCAGATTCGATCTTTAGAAGCGACGGTACTGATGGCATCAAGCCGCTATATCCTGATGCAAATAGCGTAGCGCCTGAGGTATATAGAGATAATTTAAGTATTAGGAAAGGGCCATATCTGCCGCTGGAAAATGCCAATGCCTACCGATTGGGAGATTTGTATCCCAACACCGGCGCTTTTGCCGCCAGACATTTTGTTCTGTGTGACGTATACAGGAATGTAACCCACAACATCACGGGAAAGAGGGTTGGTATGCCTATACTTTATTATAAGGCCAATACTGCAAACAGTCTGCATGATATCATCAACCCGGATAATCCTAACAATATTTACAATTACAGGGACAATCACTGGCTGGTCGCACTGGGTATGCCGTGGGATCCGCCACCCAACGGCCCAAGACATAGGCTCCTCGACCCTCAAAGATTCTATAAGAATACCAAGAATGACAAGGTCACCACTACGTCCAGGCCCTACCGCGCAGATACTTTTATCCTGATTTCAGCCGGATATGATGGTGAATATGGCACGCCTGACGATGTATGCAATTTTGATTGGAAATACGAGCAGTAAGAGGCTAATCAGCAACGATATATAAATGTCGAAACCATATACCACATCTATTTTCTGTGATTAGCGGCGGTAGATGTTGCCAAGCAAGAGCGATGATGAAAAGCTTAGTAATTGTTGGGATAACGATGGTTATGCTCTCAGCCGGAAATCGGACACAAGCCAGCGTTTGCGAGATTGCAAACGGCAGTTTCGAGTCGGACGGCCCCATAAATGACATCACCAAACATGAGCCGAACGGCTGGAATGTCGGTGTGCCAGCAGGTAAGTTCGGCGGTGAAATAGATGCAAGGTGGGCCACCGATGGTAGCTTTAGTTTAGCTGTTTTTTCACAATGGTTTACAACCTTTACCGCTGCAGATTTAGCAACGGTTTCTCAGCAGGTCAACCTGACCGATGTTAACGAAATTAAGTTTGACTTAAAGCTGGATACATCTCTGGGAACTGAGTGGGACCCAAATAGATGCACTGCAGTGGTGATGATAGATGATGATGTGGTTTGGCAGTCAAACAATGTGGGCTCAGATGTAAGGGGCCAGTACCTTGACCAAACCTATACTGTTGAGAACAAATATAGAGACCAGGCCCGGCACAGATTGTCATTTGGCCTCAGAGTAAACGTGGCCGAAACATTCTTTGATTACTATATTACACGATGGGACTCCATCGATTGCACTTCTTTTTGTGGAGAAGGTGGCTTTCTGCGAGGAGATTTGAACCGTGATTGCTATGTCAATATGGACGATGTGAATTTGGTGGCAGAGGTATGGCTGGACAAGGTGCCTCTGGAACACAGCTACAATTTGTTTAGAGGTGATGATGTGGTGGTAGGATACGGCACTATCAATCTTTTTGACTTCGCCGTTTTTGCCGGCGGTTGGGAACGCAACAGCTACGATTTGGCAATGTTTACAAAGAAATGGCTGGATGAGGTTGACCCAAATGACCAATACAATCTATTTGCGGGTGATAATGTAGCTCCCGGCGGCATCATCAACTTTTTTGAATTTGCAATTTTGGCTGATACCTGGATGGGTAGTAGCTACGAACAACAGCAGTAGGTGGTCATTGCTAACAGTAGATAGGGGATAGAAGTGAAACGTAAAAAATCAGGATTTACGGTTGTAGAACTGTTAACGGTTTTAGCCATAATCTCGATGTTGGTGGCAGTGCTTATCCCGGCCCTAAATACAGTGCAGCGTATCGCCAAGGAAACAAAGCAGAGAGCACAGTTTACCACCATTGAGCTGGCCCTTACGGCTTTCAAGAATGATTACGGCGATTATCCGCCGTCAAATTGGTTTGCACCGCCCGTTTTTGATTACTGCGGTGCACAGAAGTTAGCTGAAGCCCTTTTGGGCTGGGACCTTCGCGGATTTCATCCGGCGTCAGATTTCAGGGCTAACGGACGCACAGATAAAGGAGTTTTTATATACGACCCCTGTAACCCTGTTTTTCTTGAACAGAGAAGAGGCCCTTACCTGGAGCTATCGACCGTAAACGCCTTCAGGTTTGGCACCAGCGGGCCGGGTAGATTAGATGGATTGTTCGATTACTCTAACCTGGCCTCGCCGGCTCCATTGGCCCCAAATACATTTGTACTTTGTGATGTATTTGGTGCAAAGCCGATAATAGTTCCCGGAAGGTCAGGACGCGTTAGGGCAGGGGCTCCCATTCTTTATTACCGGGCAAATACCTCCAGCAAAAACATAGATGCTGGCGCATTTGAGGATAGAATTTACAATGTTCGCGACAATGTTCCTATTGTCACTCTGAGGAGATTGGCTGATTGGAAAAAGCCCTTCCAGTTCCGTAGGCAGCATAGAATCGAGGATTTCAACTATTTCTACGAGTATATCAGAGATGCAAAGGTGCAAGGAAGGCCTTGGCCTTACAGACCTGATTCGTACCTATTGATTTCAGCGGGGGCGGACGGTCTTTACGGTACCAGCGACGACATTCGTAACTTCGGCGATTAAGGGCTTAGCCCTGAAGCTCCCCCGCCCACGCCGAATTGAACTTTGCTTATACTATGAAAAGTCGTAAATACAAAACCGGCGCCACACTTGTCGAGATGGTGATTGTGGTGGCTATTATCGCGCTGTTGGCCACAATGGTAATTAACATCGTATCGCGCGTTGAGAATCAGGCTAAAGAAAAAGGGCTGGCCAATACCTTTTCGTTGCTGGATAGCGCGTTGCAGGAATATTATGAATACTGGGAGGTTTTTCCTGACCCAAATAAGCCGACTTACTTGACACACTCAGCGTCACTTTACGGGCAGCTCCATTCAACGCCGAGTTCGCGAAAGATATTGGAAAAAATCAGCGATTCGCTAATAAAAAACAATCCTGATGCAGCTAATATGCCACAGATATATGACCCCTGGGGGACAGTACTGGAGTACAGATATGTCCCTGGGAATAATTTTCCTGAATTGATATCAGCCGGGCCAGACAAAGTTTTTGATACCGCCGATGATATAAGCAGCAGAACACAATAAGCCGCTGAGGACAAGAGTACAGTTAAGTATATAAACCGAAATTCGATATTCGAATTTTAGTAATATGATGAACCACAGATTACAAAATAGATCTGGTCTTACGCTGACGGAGATGACGGTTGTCATCATGACCATAGTGCTGCTTGTCGGTTTAGGGCTGCCGGCTGTCCGTGCGCTTTTGGACTCATTCGAGTCCCAGAGCGGCGCGACCAGTATGATAGGTGCGGCACTGGCTTCCGCCCGCGCCCTCGCTGCCCAAAATCAAAGGTATGCCGGCATCAGATTCCAAAAAACCAACCAAACCCCAGAGCCGCTCGAAGCTGCTCAATATATGATTTTTATCATGCAGGACCCGGATATGATGGCCTATGGTTTTCGAGCAGTCCCAGGCCTAAAACCAATAAAACTGCCGGAAACAATTGGCGTAATGGATTTGAGGATTAGAACCAATCCAAATCCTAAATATGCAGGCGATGTGCCCATTGATACCGACAGTAAGATTGAACAGCCAAGCAAATTGCAGGATACGACTTCTTTTTCGGTAATTTTTTCACCATCCGGAAAATTGGTCATACACAATGTGCGGGTAAGGAACAGAGATGGTTATCCGGACACAGCTTCAAATACCGATGTAAGTTCTGACGACGTTTTCAACAAAAAAGCACAGGTGGATGCGGGGTTAGCAATGTTCTATCAGGATGATTATGCAGACTTGGGTTTGGGCACAGAGGCAAGTCGCAGCAGCTTTGTGGTTTACGAAAAAGAAAAATTTATCCGGGCCTTTAATAGAAAGAGGGCTTGGTCAGAATACTTAGTGAAGTTGGTTCCGGAGACAATTTATATTAACCCTTATACAGGAACAATAATTTCATCACATTGAAAGGAGAATCAGCCACAAAGACGCGAAGCCACGAAGGATAAATACGAAATCCGAATCACGAAATTCGAAACAATATCGAATGACCAAAATTCAAAACCTGTCCCGAGCGAAGCCGAGGGATGACCGAAACAATTGGTTTTGAACATTTGAATTTCGAATTTGTTTCGGATTTCGATATTTTATATTGATAGCCGGTGTTTTGGTGTCTTAGTGGCAGAAAAATAGAAAACTGCGAAACATGAGCAATGAAGTTAAAAATGCAGGTTTTTCTCTTACCGAGGTTTTGCTGGCTGTTGGCACGCTCGGTATCGGAATGCTTTTTATCGCTGGTACATTCTTGACAGGCATTCATTTCTCGACCATTTCTGCTGAACAAACTACCGCAGCAGTAGCAGCCGACGAGGCCTTTGCAAAAATAAGGCTATATGGTGTTAATCTAAGCGGTTTGACAGCCGATCAATTAAAACCTTTTGAACCGTTAAGGTCCATTGACCCTAACGAATTTGCGTATCCTTCAACCAATATCGACGCCTCGCAAAAGCAATATTACTGGTCTGCTCTCTGCAGACGTGTGGACAGCAGCCAGGCTGCTCGACTGGTGCAGGTGACAATTTTTGTCACCAGGAAGGCAGGCAGTGCTGCCTCGTATCGCGGCGTCAAAGGGTGGCCTATTCCGATGCAGGTTGCTATTTCCAGGGCTGCTGGTAGTAACTCGCTTACCATAACAGAGGCTGACAAAATAACGTGGGTCAATGACGGCTACACAATAGTGGATAACAAGACAGGCCGAATATATCGGGTGCTGAAGCGAGATGCCGAACAGCCTAACCTGGTTACACTTGACCGTCCCTGGCAGGGAGAACAGACCGGCTCGGTCTGGGTGGTTCCGCCACCTATCGGTGGAGGCAGAAATCCCACTATAGCAATATATCAGAAAGTAATGAGATTGTAATCACGGATTGCGCGGATTACACGGAAATGATAATGGCTTTAGAAATATCGGCGACCGTCATTTCGAGCGAGCCGAAGGCGAGCCGAGACACGCAGCGAAGCGAAGAGCCCCGAAGGGAAATCTTTTTAATAGATTTCTCCACTTCGTCCCGACTCGCCGGGACTTCGGTCGAAATGACTTATGCAAGCTATGAACGATAAACTACGAACCCAAAAAGCTTTTACTCTAATTGAGCTGGTGGTCTCTATCGGAATTCTGGCAATGGTTCTGGCCTTTGCCAGCGTGATTTTCAGAGTCAGCATAAATTCTCAGCGTACCGCCATTGCAAACGCTGAAATTATGCAAAAGCTGCGAGCTATTTCCAATCAGCTAAACGCTGACTTCAAAAGCATCGCCTACGGCTACAGTGGTTACGTTGCTTTTAACACCGATAAACGCACTATCGACGGCAAGACTATAGAGACAAACGCGGATTGCATCGCATTTTTTACCAATGGTGATTTTCAATCGACCGGACAATATGGCGGCAAAACGATAGCGGGTAATGTCGCATGCGTATTTTACGGCCCGGCAGATCCTAATTCTTTCGGCCGCTTCCCCAAACCAAAAGAGAAGATATTGCTGAGAAGACAAACCATACTTACTACTGATGGGCCTTCGGCAGGCTCAGACCCACGCGGCGAATATTACCAAAAATCCCTATCAGAATGGAAAGTTGCACCTCCCTTTGCTAATCCACGGGATTGGGTAAAAAGGCCGTTCATAGACCCAAACAATTTGAAAGAACATTTCGTGATGCACCTGGCTAAAGGTGTAGATAATTTCACCATACAATTTGCAGAATGGGACCCAACAGGCAAGCTTCGCTGGAAGCGGCAAAAGGAAGGTGGGGCCCAAAATATCAGGACAAACGCTTTCAAGTTCACTTTTACACTTTACGATTCTAAAGGCGTTATAAAAAACGGTAGAACCTTTACCCATATTGTTTATTTGGATTAGTTTATAGTTTGTAGTTGATAGTTCATTGATGCTGGAAATGAAAAGAAAATCCGAGTCACGAAAAAAAGTCGGCTCAGCTCTTATTTTAACGGTGGTCTTGACCAGTCTGTTGGCCATCGTGGGCGTGCTGTTTGTTATGGTCAGCCGGGTTGACAAAATAGCCACGTCAGCTATTTCGGAAAACAAGGAGCTAAATTTCGCCGTTGAAAGCGTCATTGCCAGGATAATGGAGGAATTAGTTCTGGATGTCCCTGGAGTAGCGGGCCAGGAATACCACGACTATCCAGGTCCACAGGATAGATGGCTGGCCAGCCTCGAACCTTATACATCAGGCAGCAATTATTACTGGCGGCAGATAAGCGATGTTACCGGATATTTAACCGGCCAAGCCAGAGACGTGCAAGCCAAGGTTTTACCTGAGTATTCTCCGATAACCGATTTCAACCAGCCGGTCGCTACCGCAGACGCTGATGGCGATGGTGTCGGCGATTCCAAATGGGTCGAACTTGACGATGTAACTTCCAGTAAGGGCAAGCCCATTTATACTGCTATCAGAATAGTTGACAACAGTGGGATGTTGAATGTCAACACAGCTTTTAAGTTCGACCCGGCTGGCAGCCGTGAAGTGGTTGACGGTTCGAGCCAAATGCAGATAAATCTCATGGCTTTAGCTTCTCGGCCAGGCAATCCCCCTATGCGTGCTGAAGAAACAGCTCTACTGCGGGCAAGAGCAAATTATGGTGTAGGCGTTGACTATTGGGACCTGAACAAATACGAGGAAAATGTTGTTTGGCGTTACGGCGAGCCGAATGGGCTCTACACGCCATTTGATATTTCTGACGAGCTGGAGCTTCGTTACAGATTCCTGTTGAATAATAGTATGACAGACACCCGAATAGAAGATTGGGGCGATGAGTTCAGGCGAGCCACTTTGTCTACCCCTGTAACAAGCGGCGGACAACAGTTGGATGCATGGTTCCTAAGGGTCTATAATACCGGCAATGTTGATCCGAATTATGCATATCGTCATATTGCCACCACCTACAATATGGACCGAATTATCGATCCGAACGGCCAAAAGATGGTCAACGTAAACACGGCCGAACTTCGCCAGATATATCAGGCGTTACTAACCGGCATTGATTCTGCCGACCGTGAACAGATGGCTGCTCAATTGGCGGTCAATATCATTGACTTTCGAGATGGCGATGTGGATGTCACTATCTTCTCCACCGGCGGCAGAACATATTATGGATTTGAGGCGCAGCCATTTATAAGCGAGATAGCATTTAAGATTAGCGAGTCCAACCCCGACACCTCGACGAATAATTATTTTGCGATTGAGCTTTATAATCCGTTTAATGTAGATATTCCGCTTTCGAGTTTTCGGCTGGAGCTTCGCCAGGGCAGCGCAACTGTCGGCACCATAAACCTCGCGCCCCACGTTATGGCATCTAATAGCCGATTTGTAATAACCAATAGCTCTGCCGCTTCCCGTGAATTTGGTGTTACGGATTTAATGTCCATAGGCCGCGGCAAAGAAGATGGCAATCTGCTGCTGGCAAAATATACTCTGGTAAGTACAGACCCGCCATCATACACATTAAGCCAGAGATATGATATTTATCTTCTCAGGAAAGTCGGACCTGCGGACCTTCATCTTGACCAGCAGGAAACTGAGAATGCCTGGTTTGTCTGGGATAGCGCCAAGGGCAAGTCGCAGTTCTACTGCAGAGCCGACAGCAATTGGAATGTCATATATCAGAATTTAGAACCGACGGGTAATACGTTGGGCACGGCTAACAGAGTGATTGCGACACGAAAGAACTACAATATTGAGAGCTCTACGGGACGTTTTGTTACGGTTGGTGACATCGCCAGGGTACTTACTGTAGGGCCGAGCACTGAACCGAGCGATATGATTGGTGTACGGCTTGCAGCAGAGCCTCCCGAAGAGTTCATCCGTCTTGATTTGCGGAATCCAGCCTTTGCAAAAATCTTTCAATATCTGACAGTTTTCGATCCCACGTATGACTTCATAGACAATGATGGCGATGGACAAATAGATAGTTTTGATTCTGTTGGACCTGAATGGAAGGTCCCAGGCCGAATAAACATCAATACTGCTCCCTGGTTTGTGATAGCTCAATTACCGTGGATGCAGCCTGCTATCGCCCAGGCAATCATTGCATATCGAGATACGATCGTAGGCGGTTTTAGAAGCATTAGCGAGTTAGTACAGATTGCCGAGATGGGGCACTACGCGGCTGACCCAGACGATTTAACTACTTTTCCCGATTTGACACCGGGCGATGGTGCAGGGCAGGATTTTGAAGAACGTGATGTAATTTTCTCGCGCGTCAGCAATCTTGTCACTGTGCGAAGTGATGTCATAACTTGTTATATCCTCGTTCGCATCGGCATCGATGGCCCACAGAAAAGAGTTATAGCTATCCTCGACAGAAGCAATGTCTATTCGAGTAGTGGCAAAGTCAGAGTCATTGCATTGCACCCCGTTGCTGACCCCAGATAACTTATCCACTAAGATTTTAGAAGCTCTACGATTTGCGGGTGGACTTTTTTATTAGCTACTATCGTCCGAAACTCCTGTCCTTCATAACTATCTACGTCAAGGGGAAAGATTTTCTCACCCTGCCAATCGCTAATGACGGCTCCCGCAGCCTGGGCAATCACTGTCCCTGCTGCGATGTCCCAAAGCTTGGGAGTATTGACGATGGTAGCTATAAGGCTGCCTTTTGCCACGTATGCTATTTGAAGAGCCGTGGTGCCCAAATTACGGAATCTGGTCCGCCGGATAATCTCACCAGCCCAACCCGGCACCCCGTCATCACACTGAAAATGACTATCCAGGCCAACACTGGAAAATTCATCCATCGTCTCTTTGCCAGCCATTATTCGCCTGCCGTTCAACTGTGCTTCTCTGCCTTTGACCGCGGTGAACATGGAATCTGTAGCCGGGTCAAAAATCACGCCTACCATCGGCTCACCCTTATAAACTGCTGCAATACTGATGGTAAATAAAAGCATTTGGTGCGCAAAGTTGTTCGTTCCATCTATAGGATCGATAAGCCACCATATAGGCACCACTGCCCGTGGCGGCTGCTTGAATATTTTGCCTTGGTTACCTTCCTCAGCGATAAAGCCATGGTCCGGATAGGTCTCTTTAATTCGGTCGATGATTATTTGTTGACATCGAGCATCGGCCTGGGTTACCAGTTCGGTGGCGTTTTTGACTGAAGCCTTGATGAAGCTGATTTCTTCCATGGCCCGCTGCCCAGCCAGTCTTGCTGCCACGATGGCGGTTTCCAGCATCTTACTCAAATCTCTCTGCTCTAATACCATATTTTACCTCAAGATGAGAATTACCGTTCCTGAAGTGAGATACACAAATAGAGGTGCCAATGAGAACCATGCTTACTTACTTCAGGTTCTTCTTCTGTGAGCCAGGCGAAGCTTCTTCTCCGTCCCACCTAACCTGGCCAACCGTTTACTACTTTCCCGGGCAATTAAAGCCTCAAAACCAAGCCTGACTAAAGAAGTTTTCTCCTTGATGCCGGTCAGGCGCGAGGCCCTTTTTATCAGGTTGTCTTCTATGTTTATTGACAATTTCGCCATATCTTTTTATTTTAACATAGTTATGCCAGCAAGCCAACAGCTAAATAAGCGGAAGTTTTTCTGCCGTGCAACGTTCCGTCAGCGGATTACCGCCATAGTTGTTTTTTCGGTCGTGGCTGCTTCATTCGGACTGGCCTGGCTGGCAGCTACAGGCAAATTTGACATAGGCTGGTGGCTGGGCTACTGTGGGCTCAAGCAGAGATACGGCCTGCCGTGCCCAACGTGCGGAATGACCACCTCGGTGCTGGCCTTTTCTCAGGGCAGGATTTTCGAGTCGTTTTATATCCAGCCAGCGGCAGCTCTGTTGTGCGGTGTTTTAGTTATCATCGCGTTTTTGTCTTTGTTCATAGCCGTATTTGGAGTATATTTTGGATTTGTTAAGCGGTTTTTTGCTGAGGTTAAAATAAAGCATATAATTTTGGCCCTGATAGTTATTGTCGCTGCCGGCTGGGCGGTAACGTTAGCTCGCGCGCTGGCAGCAACAAATTAGCGAACAAATTTGACGGAAAATCGGCAGAACCGAATAGCTCGGCGGAGATGATGTATGGCAGAAAATGTTTTGTACTATGGTGACAATCTTGACATCCTTCGGCGGTATATCAAGGACGAGACAGTAGACCTTATCTATCTCGACCCGCCTTTCAAGAGTGAGCAAGACTACAATGTGCTTTTCGCCGAGCAGAACGGCAGTCGGGCTGCTGCTCAAATCAAGGCCTTTGAGGACACGTGGCGGTGGGACAAGGACTCTGCGAAATCGTATCAGGAGGTTGTGGAAACCGGGCCGCCGCAGGTTTCCCAGGTGATGCAAGCCTTTCGCTTATTTCTGGGAGGAAGTGATATGATGGCGTATCTGGCAATGCTGGCGCCAAGACTGGTCGAACTGCGACGGGTGTTGAAACCAACCGGCTCAATTTATCTACATTGTGACCCGACAGCGAGCCACTACCT